>DAOVJH010000009.1 GCA_030673345.1 Pseudomonadota bacterium | reverse complement strand
TACAATTTTAACGCCTGCGCACGATAGCCGTGACCGCGCGTTTCGCTGTCACGCCTGGCACTAGCGACGATATCGTCTAACTTCTGATCTGATTCTGATTTTTTGCCTGCCATTTTTTACTTCTACCCTACGCTAACTTATCCGTGCAATTCATCGACAACGCTTTATAATGAAAAACCGTCAATTCCTATATTACTGTATTTTATACGACATCCGCTAATGAATACATTGTCCAGAACATTATCGTTATTCAGCATATTATGCGCACCCTATATACTTCATGCCGGTGACAGCCTGACCGTTAAGACGATCAGCCTGGACCTTGCAAACGATATCGCCATCGAAAGCATCAGAACCTGCCGTAAGATGGGCTACCAGGTGAGCGCTGTGGTCGTTGATCGTAATGGGCTGGTACAGACCGCTCTGCGCGATGACCTCGCCTCACGTTTCACATTACAGATCGCAGAAGAAAAAGCCAATAGCGTCATCTTATCTGGTAGCAACTCCGGTGAATTTCGAAGATCACGCGCGGATATCCGCCCTGAGCTAAACCACATGGACGGCATCATTATCATGCAGGGCGCACTGCCCATCGAGATAGCCGGATCACGCATCGGCGCCATCGGTGTTAGCGGTGCACCGGGCGGCGATAAAGATGAGGCCTGTGCACAACAGGCGCTGGATAAATTAAGTGAACGGATGGAATTTGCCGAGTAATAACTTAGCTTCAATAGACAGAGCGTCAACCGCTATATCCTGACATTATGTTTAGTTATTCAGCCTTGTAGCTAAAACCGATATGAAACAATCAACGAACCTGAAGCGACCGTCATTTCTTCTGTGTTATTGAGGCGTGCTTCATAATCACTTGAATCACGAATGAGCACTGTAAAATCAAGCGCCACGGAATCCCAGTTATAACCAATACCGCCACCTAACTGCAAACCATCAAACGTTTCGCTTGAAGATGTGAACTGCTGTGTATCTCTGAAAAAACCAACACCGCCATAACCCTTGAAACCTCTAGTGGCAAGGTGGCTGCCAAAATAAGCAAACAGATCAATACCCTTACTTGTATTATCAGAAAAGTCATCGTTTTCCTGAGAAAAATAGGTTCCACGAACTGCAAAAAAATTTGTAAACGCATAACCTAGTGACAAGCCGAGACCCGAATACTCTTCATCCTGAAAAGTCGCATCATCAAATCCCAGTGTGCTGACGTAGACTCCACCACCTACTGTAAACGGCTTTTGAGAAAAAGCGTCATTACCGGCATGAACGTTGAGTGAAACGAACAGAAATAATAAAGATAAAAACTTCATAAGATAGGCTCCTTGAAAAAAATTTCACTGTATGAATAAAGCAGCTACGAGTTTATCACAGTCTAAAATTCACTTAATCAGCAGATAAAAACCCAAGAATTTTAAACTCACTCCAGTACTTTAATTTAAACGCTGACACGCCGGCCACAAAACCCACGTGGCCTCCATTCTGCGTAAGCAATAGTTCCGTCTTACCATTTAACTCCTCTGCTTCAGGTACGGTCGAGTCAAACATGAAGGGGTCATCGCAAGAATGGATGATCAAAGTCGGTACGCTGATGTGCTTTAAAAATTGTCGGCTGCTGCATTTTTCATAATATTCTTTCGCACCTGAAAAACCATGCAGTGGCGCAGTCACTTTATCGTCATAATCCCAAAAACTTTTTAATTGAGTCACATCAACGTCTAACGGTGATTTTAATATTTTAAATTTTTCGTTATAGGTTTTTCTCAAGGAGATCAACAGGTGCTCACGATAGACTCTAGAGAGTCCTTGTTGCAGACGTTTAGCCGCGTCATGTAATCTGAACGGCACAGAAACAGCGACCGCTTTCTTCAAAGGATTCTCATCACCTGTCTCACCCAGCCATTTCAGAAGCACATTGCCACCTAATGAAAAACCGATAGCAGCACAGGGATATTCACCAGTAACATTTTTTATATGTTCGACGATAAAAGCAAGATCACCTGTCTCACCTGAATGGTATGCCCTGGGCAGCCTGTTCACACGTCCGCTGCATCCACGAAAGTGCATCAATACAGGACGGTAGCCTGACTGTTCCAACTGGTAGATGATGCCGTTGATATAATGTGAATTTAAATCACCTTCAAGACCGTGCAGCACAAGCACTGACTTGCCGGATATCTTATTGCTCCAACACAGGTCGATGAAGTCACCATCTTTCAGCTCGACCTGCTCATCTCGCAAGTTCAGCTTATGCCGTTTTTTAAAAAATACAGGCCACAACGTCTGCAGGTGCGGTGACCGTAGCCACCATGCAGGTTTAAACGCTGTAAGTTCGATTCCGCTCAATTGAACGAGGTCGACCGTATCAGTCGAACGACATCGAAAATCTCAGGGTCACTGGAGACAGCGTTACCGAGCAAAAGATCGAGCAAGGTCTGGTCGGGATAGGACAACAGCAGCTCAAACGCCTGCCTTTGCTCCGTCGTTAATGTTTCAACGCCCAGGTCGACGAAGTTGTTTAACAACAGATCGAGTTCGAGCATGCCGCGGCGGCATTGCCAGCGGTAATTCGTGCTATTGATTTCCTTTTTATTCATAACTTATACGATGTAGAAATCTGCCAAAAGATCGCGGAACACTGTAATGATAAAAGCAGTCCACTCCTACAGTGAGCGAGTAACCATTTTTGCTTTGATGCGGCCGATCGCTTTCGTCGGATTCAGACCTTTCGGGCAAACATGAACACAGTTCATTATGGTATGACAGCGGAACAGTTTAAATGGCCCTTCCAGATCTTCCAGGCGTTTTTCAAAATCCTGGTCACGGCTGTCTTCGATAAATCTCGATGCCTGCAACAATGCAGCCGGGCCTAAAAATTTATCCGGGTTCCACCAGAATGATGGACACGCTGTCGAACAGCAGGCACATAATACACACTCGTATAAACCATCGAGCTGCTCACGCTGCTCAGGAGTCTGCGGCAGTTCTACTTCCGGCATCGGATCATTAACGACCAGGTACGGTTTTACAGCGCGATATTGTTTATAAAATTGATCCATATCGATTATCAGGTCGCGGATGACCGGCAGGCCCGGCAACGGTTTAACCACCACCGGCTGTTTCAGGTCATCTGTCGCTGTAATACAGGCAAGCCCGTTAACGCCATTGATGTTCATGCCGTCTGAACCACAGACACCTTCACCGCATGATCGACGGAAACTCAGGGTATCATCCTGCTCATCCTTTATACGCAACAGTGCGGCGAGCAGCATCGTGCCCGGTTGAACATCATCAAGCTGATACTCCTGCTCATATGGCCGCACATCTTTTTCAGGATTGTATCGATAGATTTTAAATTTCATGATACCTGTCCTTATTAATACACACGTGGCTTCGGCGGAAAACTTTCGACAGACATCGGTTTTGTTCTTACCGGTTTATAATCCAGACCATTTTCAAAAGAATACAGACTGTGGCGCATCCATGACTTGTCATCTCGTTCTGTAAAATCAGTACGTGAATGCGCACCACGGCTCTCCTCTCTGGCATTGGCCGAATGAATTGTTGCCAGCGCGACCGCCATTAAATTTTCCAGTTCGAAGGCTTCTACCCTCGCCGTGTTAAATGTATGGCTTTGATCATCGATGCTCACATCTTTCATGCGCGCGGCGATCGACTCTACCTTTGCTACGCCCTGCTGAAGAATTTCTTTGTTTCTAAACACGCTACAATGCTCTTCCATCACCTGTTTTAATTCGTTGCGCAGACCGGCTACTGTTTCGCTACCCGTTGTTACTCGATCAAAACGATTCACTTTTTCAACGACCTTTTTTATCACAGCATCATCGATGATACGGTGATATTTATTTTCCTTTAGATATTTGATGATGTGGTTTGCAGCCGCACGGCCAAACACCAGGATATCCAGCAATGAATTTCCACCCAGACGGTTTCCGCCATGCACTGAAACACAGGCACATTCACCGGCGGCATATAAACCGGCCACTGGTTCTTCCGGCGTATCTTTAACCGGTACCACGACCTGGCCATAACGATTGGTTGGTATTCCGCCCATGGTGTAATGTGCCGTTGGAAAAACCGGTATAGGTGCTTCTGCTGGATCGATACCCAGGAATGTAATACAGGTCTGACGTATGCCCGGCAGGCGTTTCTGAATAACGTCTTCACCCAGGTGATCCAGTTTAAGCATCACATGATCTTTGTTCGGGCCGCAGCCGCGCCCTTCTCGCACTTCGACCGCGATGGCTCGGCTGACGACATCACGACTTGCAAGATCTTTTGCTTTTGGCGCGTATCGTTCCATCAGCCGTTCACCGTCACCATTGACGAGATAACCGCCTTCACCACGAGCGCCCTCGGTAATCAACATACCTCTGCCGGCAATACCCGTAGGATGAAACTGAAAAAATTCCATATCCTGTAGAGGTATGCCTGCACGCATCGCCATGCCCATGCCATCACCGGTATTGATCAAGGCATTGGTCGTGGTCTTAAACAACTGGCCTGCACCACCGGTTGCCAGCAATGTCGTCTTCGCTTCGATCACAACGATCTTGCCATCGTGGATATTGAACACCAGCGCACCGAGTACATGACCTTCATCATCTTTTAACAGGTCTACTGCAAAATATTCATCAAAGAAATGGGTTCTGGCGCGAATGTTCTGCTGATACAGACTATGTAAGATCGCATGGCCGGTACGGTCAGCCGCTGCACAGGTACGTGCGGCCTGGTCGCCGCCGAAGTTCTGGCTCTGGCCGCCAAAAGCACGCTGATAGATCTTTCCGTTATCCAGACGGGAAAATGGCACACCAAAGTGTTCGAGTTCATAGACTGCTTTTGGTGCTGCCCGGCACATGTATTCGATCGCATCCTGATCCCCGAGATAGTCACTGCCTTTGACGGTATCAAACATATGCCAGTGCCAGTTATCCGGTGATACGTTGGCCAATGCAGCATTCATACCACCCTGCGCAGCGACGGTGTGCGAACGTGTCGGAAATACTTTTGAAACCACAGCGACATTCAGCTCCGCCTCGGCAAGTTGTAATGATGCACGTAGACCACCACCGCCTGCACCGATGATCAAAGTATCGAACTGGCGTCTTTCTACGGCGTTTATATCAGTGTTCATTCAGCGGATACCCTAATTAACCACAGAGAGTAAAAGTATTCTAAATACCCACAGGCCGCTGCCGAACAGTACGCCGATCAACATCGCGAGTATAAAGATCCTGAGCATGATGTTGTGTACATAATCCAGTACGACATCACGCATACCTATCCAGGCATGGAACAATAAGGCGATGACAAAGATGCCAACCACGGTGGTATTAAACGGATTATATAACCAGTTCTTCCAGGCTTCGTAAGCAATCGTATCCGCGGAGAAGTAGCAGATAGCCGCATAGATGATAAACAGTACGATATATACCGCACTGACACGCTGTATCACCCATGGCCTCAGTCCTTCTAATACGTACAGGCTCATAGACCAACTCCGTAAGCGATAGACAGCAAAGTAATCACTTCAGCCAGAATAACGAGCCATGCCCCCATACGCGCCTGTGATTTTTCGACGCCGATCTCAGCATCAATCAGTAGAAAGCGGATACCCGCAAAAAAATGATGTGCGATCGACCATAACAATAAACCCTGTACCAGCCTCATCAGAGGCTGTTCGAGTATCATCTGAAAACTGGCGAATGATTCTTGCGACTCGATCGACAGATCAAGCAGGTAGACCAGAAAAGGCAGTGACAGAAACAGCAACACACCGGTTATACGATGTGCGAAAGAAACGATACCAGGGAGAGGTAATCGTATTTTGAATAAGTTTAGATAAACAGGCCGTTCGTCAGACATTAGCCTGCCAATCCATAGTATTCAGCCATAATATTGCGCCTGATGTTTTTATTATTATTGTATTGAGTTTGCTACCTCAGTAAGGTTCAACTTGACGCAAAAAAGAAACGATGTCAAGCAACGAAAGAACGTCTGACATGGAGACATTATGCTGATTTAAAATATATCGCCCACCATCCAAACCAGGCGTTTCTGTACCGATTCTTTATCGTCATAAGACAGGCCGTTACGGTCGAACACGGTACGTACACAATGCATATCACCCGGAGCGCATAACTGTCGATGCTGTATCTTCTCTAACACGCTAGACATACGAACCGCATATTCTGAAACCTCGATATCAGACATCTTATCGACTTCGGTAGAAGCGACCGCACGCATCGAAGATAGCGCTAATCCAGCCATTAATACTGTTACTCGTGTTAATTGTTTCATGGTCAAACCCTGTAAAATACTTTATTACGACCAGTTTATAACCTGTAGCCACAATTACTTGACCGATAACGCCATCACATTGTCTGCAGACGACATTTTTTTCTTATTAAATTCAATAGCTAAGCTAATTATTTAGGTAATCAATCAGTTTCATCCGCTGCTGTAATCATCTGTTTATAAACCACATTAAAACTGTAATGATTTAATGATGAAAGTTGTCTATTATTGCCCTACGAAAACCACCACGAAAAATTGATGAATAACGACTGGAAAAACTACCTGCTCAGCCAGGATGCCACGTTTACAGAAGATGCCGCCTTCCGCTTTAATGATGAGGCCGCTGACAATCTAAAAACTGACAGCACTGACATAATCTGTGACCTCTCCCAATTCAACACGCTTGTTGTTGCTGGCAAAGATGCTTCAGAATTTATGCAGGGCCAGTTCACCAATGATGTGGAACAGGTGAATGAAGAGTGCAGCCAGTTAAATGCTGTCTGTAATAACAAGGGGCGCATGATCACCAACTTCCGGCTCTTCAGTTATGAAGGCAACTATTTCCTCAGTGTCAAAAACAGCCTCGTCGAACGCTGTATCGAACACCTGCAGAATTACATCATGCGTGCCGAGGTCGTAATACAGGACGTCAGTGAACAATTAATCCATCTCGGCGTCAGCGGGAATAATTCAGAGAAATTATTATCGCCCTTCATAGAAAACATCAAAGTGGAAACAGACAGTGTTTCATACAATGAAAATTACGTCGCTATCCGTGCTGCAGGCAAAAATCCACGTTATGAAATATTCTGCTCTCTGGACAATGCAAAAAAACTATGGGAGAGCATCGCTAAAAAAGCTGATGTCGTTAACAGCTCATGCTGGGATTATCTGAACATCCAGAACGGACTGCCGTTTATCTCCAGCGATACCAGTGAAGAATTTGTTCCGCAGATGGCAAACATGGAACTGATCAATGGCGTGAGTTTTGAAAAAGGCTGTTATACCGGCCAGGAGATCGTGGCTCGCATGCACTATCTCGGCAAGCTCAAAAAACGTTGCTACAAAGTACATACCGATAGTGAGAACAAACCAGCAGCCGGTGATAAATTATTTGCTGAAAACGCCAGAGCAGGCCAGAACACCGGCATGATAATCCAGGCAGAAAAAAATCCGGCGTCTGGTTACGACGCACTAGCTGTCATCCAGATCGCAGATACTGAATCGAATTTATTTTTGAATAACGCTGATGGACCGGGCGTTACTGTTAAAGACCTGCCTTACAGCTTTGGTACTGAATAAAAAAATATTAATTCATTAAAGGGACAGAGCAAAAGTCATTTCGAGTAAATGTTCACGCATACGAATAAGCTGTGATGCGCAAGCGTAGCTCGCGACCGAACGCCGGTTATACTAAGTGAAAATTTTCATCCAGCCAGGAATCTGAGGCGGTGGTTCATGCGCACCTTTCAACTGCCTGAATGAATCAACCAACTTGGTGAATCTCTTGTAATCTCGATTATAGTAATACAGATATGGCGCACGATAGCTTATGGTATAAAAACCCGTTTTATCGACAAAGCCATACGATACGATCCTGATACGAAGACCATCATCATTCTTGTATTGCATAACCAGGCGGAAGGCATCTTTTCCACCAACTTTTGCTGGTTTGTTAGTTAACACTTTCAGACGTTCCAGACCACTTCGTTTACGTAACTCAGAGACATATAAGTCAGCAACTTCCGGCGGTAACATACTGGCCCTGCTCTTTTTCTTAATGGTAGGGAAAGCATTATCAGGATAACGACGGATAACATTAATTGACTGGAGATCAGCACCGTCTCTTGTGACGGTCATTGCTTCCAGTAGCATAGACTGGTTTTCACCATCTATTTCAACGTATTCCCAGGTTAATGGTGTTGTCAATCTGACCCACCTTTCAGGCACCGTCATCTGAAAACTTTTTGATTTAACGACACCATTCATATCATCGGTCAGCGTCCATTTTTTTGGTTGCATACAACCGCTGGTCAGTAGTGCCAGTGTTATCAGTATGAGTAATTTTTTCATATCATCTATCCTTACTTATAGAGATTTTAAATATTGTTTAGCATAACCACGATCGCCGGCATCTCTGGGAGCCAGGCTAAGGTAACGCTTGAAATAGTATTTTGCTTTGCTTTTATCGTTGCTTTTCATATATTGCATGCCTAGACGCATATAGGTAGGTGAAAATTTAGGCGCCTTTTTTACTGCTTTTTTATAGGCATTCAACGCCTTGTTTGCATCGCCATTCTCATCGCGACGAGAGTAGGCTTCACCGAGATAAAAATAACCAGCTGCAGGATAATATTTGCGTTTTTTACTGTCTTCCATTACCAGGATCACACTCTTGAAGCGATCCCGCCCTATATCATTACGAAGGGCATCAAGCCTGATCTGGGTCATGAGACTGTTGTAAGTCTTCGAACCGATACGGCCCTTTCCTTTGTAGTTAGCCGACAGACGCTTGAATTCCTCAATACGATCTACCAGAGCAGGATGAGATGAGAAGAAATAAGGTTCTTCTATACCTAGCGCTTCTACTTCATCGGCCAGGTGCTGGAAAATCTTGTGGGCTTCACGTGGGTCGTATCCGGCCTTGACCAACCTCTCATAGCCCATTTTGTCAGCTTCAAGCTCCAGTTCCTGCGAAAATCCACTGATTGAGGACATTGAGGCTAATGTAGAAAAGGGAATACTTGAGACCGAAAAAGCGGCCATATTTTTGGTGCTTACACGTTCTTGAAAACTGTGTTTTTCAATAAAGTGTACTGCTTCATGCCCCAGTATTGCTGCCAGTTGTGCCTCATTTTCCATACGAGACAGTAGACCGATATTGAAATAGATGCTGCCATTTGGTAAGGCAAAAGCATTTAGTTCGGTAGAATTATTAATGCGGACATTGATTTTGCCTTTGAATTCAGGGTACAACTTATCCATGGTTTTCTGCAGGTATGCAGTTGCTTTGCTGTCTTTATAAATCTGATCACTGCGCTCAATGGTGCTGTCAAATTCAGCGGCCTCGTGCCACAGGCGACGTTCATTTTCATGCAGACTGCCTGTATCACGGGCGCTAGTAAAGGATGTCACGCCTTCCATGGTGCTGCAGCCACTAACAAACGACAGCATCGCTAAATAAAGAATCTTTCTCATTGTTAACTCCTAGTTGACATAAGCATTACGATACTTCTCAATACCGGGATACCACTCGAAAGTCGTTTTAACCATATCGTCAGCATCATCAAAATCGCGGAGATCAGTGGTGTCATCACGGTACTCACTATTCATCCATAAAAGATCACCGGTTTTCAGGTCAATGATGCCAACATGAACAAATGAATCGCCCATACTGACATCCTGGCCGGTAAAAATATTAACGATGGGAATCTTGGAGAGAACAGACTGGGTAATACGCCCGCCCGTTGAAATATGGTCACGGCCATAAACCATCACAGCAGCGTCGGCACCGGTTTTTTTCCGCAGTGCAGTCAAACCAGGGCCAATGCTGTAGTCAAAGCGCCGAACCTTGTGTTCCAGGTCGGTGTTTGAAGCGGTATTAACAACCAAATTGTACAGAGCCATGTGCTCATCCACGCCTGCAGACATCTTACTGGATAACTTAGGTAGCTTGACCTGTTTCAGACTGGCATCATTCTTGATGAGACTCGAAAGTGAGTTGTATATATTGTTTGCAGCCTTGGTACTCCATTCCGGCACTTCCTCCTTAACACCACCAGCGGTTACTTCCATCACATCGATATTGATTGGTAATATCACAAGGTTCTTCGGGAGCTTGGGGGTAGGCTGTAACAGCTTATAATGTACCCAGTGAGGTGTGGTGCCAGCCTGTACGGCCAGTGGCACTGCACAGGTCAGTATTAATGTAGCCAAATATATACGGTTGCGTTTGAACACTTTTTCAACTCCTTAAACTTTAGTTAGCCAAGTACACTATCCTTATATAGTCCATAACGATTGTAAGTATATAAATGTACATAGAACCATCCTGGCTCCCGACGAACGGTCATATATGTCTTATCTGGTGCTGAGTTAAGTAGTGAGACTCAACGGTTGGTGAAACTTGTCTGTTCAGAACAACCACTTTTGGCTCGGATTTTCTCTATCAGGTCAACCTCACCAAAGTCTGCTTTGTGGTGAATTGGTCTAATTGAGTCAGAAACTTTGAATGTCGTTTATGTGAAAAAGCGATATTTTACATAGACGACATTAAGATTTATCAGGATGACCTCCCAATGCAATCATAGGCAGACCTTAGGCTTAGTAGCATGGCAGAGCAAAAACGGCAATACGACATATATATCTTTTTCTATAAATAACGCGTAAATAGTGCTCAATGTGACAAACTGGTGTTTTACTACCCAACTAAAGGTATTCAATCAATAATAAAGAACAAACAAAAACGGCAGCCATTAAGGCTGCCGATATCATACGATGAAATATTTTACTTTTTAGAAAGTTGCCAGCAACTCCAGGCGTGCTGTCGTACCATCACCTTCACCAATCGCAGGTACAAAGGGTACAACCTGATTATCATCGTCATTCAAACGAACTTCAGCATTAACAAATAGATTCTTCGAAACACTGTAAAGTCCAGCAAAGGTCAGTGAAGAAGTATCTTCTGCTAGAAAAGTACTCTCATAGCTGACAAGATCGTAACGAATCGTAACAGATAATTTATCATCAATCTGAAAGTTGGCCATCAGCATCAGTCCATTATCAAGCTGTTCGTCCGCGATCATTAACTCGCCAGCAAACAACAGTTTTTGCACTTTATAACTGACGAAGACGTCGAAGATCGTTTCAAGATTCTGATCCTGGGTTATCAGACCAAGCGTTATATCCAGTTCCTTTGTTGCGTTGATTTCTGCGGCCACTTCGAGGGAGTTTTCCTCTGGTGTATCATTTAGATCGTTCAAGTAACCGAGAATAAGGTTAATGTTATCAAGCTGAAAATTGAGTTCCAGCCCTTGCAGGTTATTACCACCTTCCGCTGTTGATGCATTCCATACATCCCACAGCTGCCCATGGGTAACCTGGTAGAGATCCGGCGCATCTTCACGTTCAAAACCTAGTTTGTTGTTAAACACACCGCCTTTTAGTGACATCTTCTGCGTGATGTCCCATTTTAAAAATATCTGTTCCAGTCGGGCTGAATCTGAACCTCCCGTCGATGGATTCAGATCTGCGTCAAAGCGCATGCTGATTCCTTCTTTAAGATCAGTTTCTACATCGAGTTCACCCGATGTATCAAACTGTCCTTCATCTCCGTACTTGCCAACATCAGTACCATCAGTGAGTGTCCATATAAAATCCACAAAACCAGATGGCTTAATATCCAACTCTATCGCAACGGCAGATGGAGTAACTATCAGTGTGCTCAATGCCAGCGAACCTGCTACTAAAATTTTCTTCATTTTAATACTCCTATTGTTGTTCACACTATATGGGGTAATCTCAAACATTTATTAATCTCTGAAATTCGACGCAAAAAAATCACTCTGCCTTATCGACCTCGGCACGCATGTGCGGGAACAGAATCACATCACGGATTGATGGCGAATCGGTAAGCAGCATAACAAGTCTGTCGATACCGATACCCTCACCTGCAGTCGGTGGTAAGCCATACTCGAGTGCACGGATATAATCTGCATCAAAATGCATCGCTTCATCATCTCCGGCATCTTTTTCTGCGACCTGCGCTTTAAAACGTTCAGCCTGATCTTCCGCATCATTTAACTCGGAAAACCCATTGGCAATCTCACGACCACCGACGAAAAACTCGAAGCGATCCGTAACAAAATGATCACTATCGCTACGTCTTGCTAACGGTGATACTTCGGTAGGATATTCGGTTATGAAGGTTGGATCCATCAGACGATGTTCGACGGTTTTCTCAAATATTTCAATCTGCACTTTACCCAGACCATAACTATCTTTTAGTTTAACGCCAAGATTTTTTGCAATCGCACGCGCACTATCCAGATCAGCTAATGCTTCAGCGGTTATGTCCGGATTAAAGTGCAACACTGAATCAAACACTGACATACGGGCAAAAGGACTGCCAAAGTCATAGGTATTGCCCTCACTGACCACATCGGTAGTACCAAGCAAGTTGCTCGCTAACAGACGCAGCAAATCCTCGGTGATATCCATTAGATCATTGTAATCAGCATACGCCTGGTAAAACTCCAGCATGGTGAATTCTGGATTATGCCGTGTTGAAACACCTTCATTTCTAAAGTTTCTATTAATCTCGTAAACCCGCTCAAAACCGCCAACGACCAGACGCTTCAGGTACAACTCGGGCGCAATACGTAGAAACATAGGCTGGTCGAGCGCATTATGAAATGTTTCAAATGGACGTGCGGTTGCTCCACCGGGAATAATCTGCATCATCGGTGTTTCTGCTTCGACATAACCGCGCGTATCAAAGTAATCACGAATAAACTTGATAACCTGCGAACGCAGATAAAAATTCTTTTTAACATCGGCATTCATTATCAGATCAATATAACGCTGACGATAACGAATTTCAGTATCAGACAATCCATGGAATTTGTCTGGCAATGGGCGCAACGATTTTGTTAACAGCTGTATGCTATTAACTTTGACTGACAATTCATCCGTTTTTGTTTTAAACAAAACACCTGTTGCACCGACGATATCGCCAACATCCCACTTTTTAAAACCTTCGTTATAGACACCTTCCGGCAAACTATCACGCTGTACAAATAACTGTATACGACCAGACATATCCTGGACCTGCGCAAAGCTGGCCTTACCCATGATGCGTTTTGCCATCATTCGACCTGCGACAGCGACGGGGATGCTTAACGCCTCCAATTCTTCTCTGGTCTTATCCTGATATTCTGCTAACAATTCTGTCGCTAAGGAATCACGGCGAAAATCATTCGGGAACGCAGTCCCCCCACTCCGGCTCGCGGCATCACGGAGTGATTTTAATTTT
>DAOVJH010000461.1 GCA_030673345.1 Pseudomonadota bacterium | reverse complement strand
GGCTGCTGAAAAGGCGTGATGATGAAGCTGCCATGGTCAGACATGCAGACAGGCAATATGATGATTCAGAGCTGATAAGAGTTTAGCCGTTTGTCGTCTGAGAAAAATGAAATAAATGACTAACAGGGGAATGTCGTGGGCGTAAAAAATATAATAGTCTGTGCAGACGGCACAGGAAACAAGGGCGGATATTCACCCGATAGCAATGTCTACAAGATCTATAACGCAGTTGATAAAAACTTCAGTAGTAAGCCTGCCGATGGTGTTGGTGTCAGTGAACAGATCATCTTTTATGACAACGGTGTCGGCACTGCGAAGAATAAATACCTTCGGGCACTGGGTGGCGCATTCGGTTTTGGTTTTGAAGATAACGTGCGTGACCTATATAAATATATTGCGCGTAATTATGAACCTGGCGAATCAGATAATTCTGATAAACCTGGAGACCGTATCTATTTCTTTGGGTTTAGTCGAGGTGCTTCTACCGTCAGGGCCTGTAATGGAATGATCAACAAGTGTGGCCTGGTAGACGGCAGAGAGCTTCGTAATCGTGAACTGAAAGATCTGGTGGACCAGGCGTTTGCGGCCTATGTCTGTCACAAAGAAAATCCTGATGTGGCAGAAAGGTTTAAAAAATCGGCGCAGTCACATGGTGCAGTGCCGATACATTTTTTAGGTGTTTGGGATACGGTTGTCGCACTCGGTTTTCCAAAGCGTACAGATGTTACCGGGCCGGTCACACGGGTGTTGAATAAGCTATTTTTAGCTTTTGAAGATCTGCTGGATATCGCCTGGCCACATAATTTCTATCATTACAAGTTAACAGATAATGTTGAGTTTGCCTGTCAGGCACTGTCTATCGATGATGAACGGACTGCGTTCTGGCCGTTTGTTTGGAGTGAGAAAGATATAGAGGGTGCTGCTGACCGTACCAAAGACAATGTCGAGCAGGTCTGGTTTGCAGGTATGCACTCGAATGTTGGCGGTGGTTATGAACGTGCCGGAATGGCCGGCGTGCCGCTTCACTGGATGATTAATCGGGCAGAGAAGCATGGCCTGGTGTTTGATAAGAACAGTATTCAGGGCATAAACAGCGCCTGCCATATACACGGACGGATGTATAACTCTCGTGATGGTGTCGGTTTCATGTACCGCTATCATCCTCGAGAGATCAAAAAACTGTGTGAGGATAAGTTACTGGGAGAGATAAAAATACATTGCAGTGTGATTGAGAGGATGAGTCATCGAACAGCGAATTATGCGCCCGGACATATCCCGGCAGAGTTTGAGATGGTCGACAGTGCAGTGCCGGCAAAAATTACACCGATGAATCCAGGTGCGGATAAAGACTGGGTTGAAACACGCGGTTTGATTGATGATACGGTCTCATATCGTAAAAGTTTATACGGTGTACTGCTGGCATCGATCATGGTCGTAATCGCTGTTGCTATTAAATTGAATTCGGGGTCGCCCCTGGCTGAGACTGAAAACTGTGTGACAGGCAAGATCGCTGGTTTTCTACAGACCGTGCTGCCTGACTTTTTTACCGGTCTGATCAATGCTGCAGTGATAAATAATCCGTTCTACCTGGTGATCGCACTGGTCTATGTTCTCATCTACCTGGTGGTGAGAAGAAAATTACATGAGAGGACGGTCGATTTTAGCGAAACAT
>DAOVJH010000490.1 GCA_030673345.1 Pseudomonadota bacterium | reverse complement strand
TAGAGGAAATTGAATTCGTATGTCATCGCCTGTTTACCCGGATCCTGTATCTCCATGGTGAAGGTCATATTGGTATCAGGTTCCAGCAGTTGCAGTTGTTCAGAGCCGCTCTGCAGTATTTCAGCGGGTAGATATTCTGTCGGCAGGAAACGTCTTGCTGCAACATCTGTACCGCGGATGTCTGAAAAATTGATCTGCATTACCGGGTAGGGTTGCGCGAAATCAGCATGATTTTTCATGGTGATGTTTACCATCAGTGCATTTTTTTCATTGGGGTGTGAATAGACGTTTCTTGAAATAAGCTCAATTTTTGCAGGGTTGCGCATTGCGATATTTTTACATTCGAAGCGCTGACAAAATTTTTCTGTCCAGGCCTGTATCTGTGGGGTCTGATTGAGTTGGTCACGATTAAACCAGGCGTACTCGATGACCAGGGTGGCTACCATCAAAAGGGTGCCGATGCTCCACAGCAGGTTTGATATTAATCTTGCTGAACCGGAAGCGTAAGAATCTTTGAATTGTTCAGGTACGACATGAGACAGTGACTTATTAGCCTCTTCATCAAAAAAGTCAAAGGCATCTCTGCGTGAATCATCCGTTGCCGAGGTCTCGTTAAAGTCGACGCCATCGCTGCTGGTTAATTCAAATGGCTCCTGCTGTGTTTTCTCTATAAGGCTGTCATTTTCAAGTGGATTAAAATCTGTATTTACTTGATCAGCTAGATAAGATTCATCTCTGTCAGTGGCATGCGGTGGGTCATTATTCAGCTGTTCGGTATCGAGTAATGAGGTCTGGTGTTTATGGTTTACGGCGACTTCGAAAGCATTAAATACTTCCTGGCAGACGCTACAACGTACAAAACCATCTGCGGTATTCACCTGTGATTCAGTGACTCTAAATCGTGTGTCGCAATGTGGGCATTGAGTGTGCATGTGTTTTAATAAAAGGTTTGTCCAGGGGAAAAATTAACTAGAGATTAAACCCTTTGTTGCCCTGTAGTCCACCACTATGTATCGCGATGATATTGCTGCCGTGTTTAAAGGTGCCTGATTCTATTTGTTTAAACAGACCATAAAACATCTTGCCAGTATAAACGGCATCCAGGGAAAAGCCGTATTCTGACTGGAACTGAGCCATGAAATGTAATAGTTCATCATCAGTTTTTGCATAACCGCCAAAATGATAACGATCTTCGATCTTCCAGTC
>DAOVJH010000141.1 GCA_030673345.1 Pseudomonadota bacterium | reverse complement strand
TTCAATGAGCGCACTTAGTATTTTGTACGTCATACTTTTTTATGTGGCAATGATCACATTAGTAGCTGGCATCACAAACAAGATATTGCAATACAAGCGTGTTCCTGCGCCTTTGAAGATTGCGGTTACCCCTGCACCATTAACAAAAACAGGTGTTGTCTACCGCTTCTTCACAGAAGTCGTACTGTTTAACAGCCTGTTCCGTGCAACTAAATGGACCTGGATATTCAGCTTCATGTTTCACGCATCCCTGCTACTCGCATTTTTCCGTCACCTGCGTTATGTGATCTCACCTGATTCATTTATCTGGCCTCTAGTGAACAACATGGTTGTTCAGAGCTTTGGTCACTATGCTGGTTTCGCTATGATCATCGGCCTGGGTGGTTTATTAGCACGTCGCATCTTCGTCGACCGTGTGCGTTATATCTCATCAATATCTGACTATTTAATGCTGTTATTGATTTTAGGTATTGCCGGTACTGGATTAATGATGGCTTATGTCGCTCATACAGACATCGTTCAGCTTAAAGGCTTCATCATGGGCCTGTTCTTTTTTGACTGGCAGAATCTACCAACGGATACTGTTTTATTAGCACACCTGACAATGGTTCTGTTTTTGGCATTTATCTTCCCTATCAGCAAACTGTTACACGCACCGGGCCTGTTTATGGCGCCAACGCGTTATCAGATTGATAATCCACGTGAGAAGCGTCACCTGTCTCCATGGGGCGCTGAAATTGAAGCCAAAGATGGCCGTAACGCATAAGACTGGAAAATATAATAATGGCTAAGGTTGAATACGAAATACCAGAAACGCACGAATTCCCCATCATTCCTTCGATTATGGAAGGTGCGATGGCGCACAGTTCACCTTTTGTTGCCGCTGAAGAGTTCCAGTCTGACATGGGTTTCCCAAGTCCTGAAGAACCCGGCCAATTAATCGAAGGCTGGAAAGAAAAGTTTCTTGAGTTGATGGAAGAGAAATTAAGTAAATACCGTTCTCTACAGGTATTTATGGACATCTGTGTTAAATGTGGCGCCTGTACTGACAAGTGTCACTACTTCATCGGTACTGCTGATCCTAAAAACATGCCAGTGGCACGCCAGGATCTGCTCCGTCAAGTCTATCGCCGTTATTTCACTTTTGCTGGCAAATATTTCCCCAAGCTGGTTGGGGCTGTTGATCTGACTGAAGAAGTTATCAGAGAAATGTACAGCTACTTTCACCAGTGTTCTGAGTGCCGTCGCTGTGCCGTATTCTGCCCTTTCGGTATCGATACCGCTGAAGTAACCATGGCTGCTCGTGACATGCTGGCGATGATCGGCATGGGACAAAAGTACTCTAACCAGATTATCCCTAAAGTTCACAAGATCGGTAACAACCTGGGTCTTCCTGAACCTGCACTGGTCGATACACTGGAAGGTCTGGAAGAAGAAGTCGAAGAAGACACCGAAGTTAAAGTACGCTTCCCGCTTGATGAGAAAGGCGCAGAGATCCTGCTGGTTACCCCTTCTGCTGATTTCTTCGCTGAACCACACATCGATGGTCTGATCGGTTATGCGAAAGTATTCCATGCGACCGGCGTGACATGGACCATGAGTTCAAAAGCTTCAGAGGCAGCTAACTTTGGTCTGTTTATCGGCAGCTACGAGCAGATGCGTGAAATTTCACTGCGTATCCGCGATGCTGCAAAAGAATTAGGCGTCAGACGTATCATATTTGGTGAGTGTGGCCATGCATGGCGTGTTGCATACAATCACCTGAATACATTAGCTGGTCCCTGGGATTTCCTCGATCAGAACTACCCTATTCCACAGCATATCCTTGAATTCACTAAGGATGCGCTGGATCGTAATCTTCTGACTATTGATAAATCAGAAAACGATCACATGACTTTGACCTTCCATGATTCATGTAACATCGCGCGTGCATCACGCATCGGTGAAACACCTGGAAGCCAGTTCACTACACCTCGTCAGGTTATCCAGGCGGTCTGTAACAACTACGTCGACATGGCACAAGACACGATACATGACCAGACATTCTGCTGCGGCGGCGGTGGCGGTCTGTTAACAGACGATTTGATGGAATTACGTATCAAAGGTGCTCAGCCTCGTATGGAAGCACTTAAAAACGTCAGTCAGGATCATGGCGTTACGCACATGGCAGCTATCTGTGCCATCTGTAAGTCTCAATTTACTAAAGTCCTGCCTTATTACGGTATGACCATGGATCAGATCGTCAGTGTTCACCAGTTAGTGAGCAGCGCGATCAAACTTGAAGGACAGGTCGATTAGAGTCGACCCTACATAAAACGAAATTTTAATAACAATTATTATTGACATAGACCTGGGACATTGTCCTTTGGTAAAGCAACAGGAGAGCTGGCATGGCCACTTCGAAACAAGATATGCAAGAAAATAAGTTGAACTACAGAAGATTTAAGGAAGGTGATTACATCACTAAAAACTTCGGCAAACAAATTTTCAACGAAGATAAAACATACAAGTGTCCAACTTATGTGCATCGTACTCCACCATGCCAGGGCAGTTGCCCATCCGGCGAAGATATTCGCGGTTATCTAGATATCGTTCGTGGCATCGAACTTCCTCCTGAAGGCGTTTCTATGCAGGAATATGCTTTCCGTCGCTCTACTGACGCTAACCCTTTCCCGTCAATGATGGGGCGTGTTTGTCCTGCACCTTGTCAGGACGGCTGTAACCGTAACCAGGTTGAAGATTTTGTCGGTATTAACTCCGTTGAGCAATACATCGGTGACACTGCATTTAAAGAAGGTTTCAAATTTGATAACAGCGCTGAGATGACTGGCAAAAAAGTCGCTATCATCGGTGGCGGTCCTGCTGGTATGGCTGCGGCTTACCAGTTACGTCGTAAAGGCATCGCATCAACAATCTTTGATGATCATAAAGAGCTTGGCGGCATGATGCGTTACGGTATCCCTGGCTACCGTACTCCTCGCGATTTTCTGGACAACGAATGTCAGCGTATCCTGGACATGGGCAACATCGAAACACGCATGGAAACACGTGTGGGTCGTGATGTTGAACTTGCTGACGTAGAAAAAGAACATGATGCTGTTTTATGGGCATTAGGTTGCTGGACTGGCCGCGGTGTTCCAATCGAAGGCTGGGATGAGACACCTAACTGTGTATCTGCGGTTAAATTCCTCGAGCAGTTCAACAAAGGCGAAATGAAATACACCGGTAAGAAAGTACTGTGTATCGGTGGTGGTGATACCTCTATCGATGTTGTCTCAGTATCACGTCGTATCGGTACATTGGCTGACTACAGCGAAAACCCTGAAACAGTTGTTAACGGTGACTCTTCACACGCTGATCATGATTCATCTAAAAACGTTCCTTGTGACCTGGTTACATTGACAGCGCTGTTCAAGAAAGAAGAGATGACAGCGGCTGAACACGAAGTTGAAGACGCGACTATCGAAGGCGTTCAGATCATGAACGAAGTGATGCCTGTCGAGATCATCCGTGATGCAGACGGTCGTGCAACTGGCATGAAGTTTGTTGACTCTACCTGGGAAAACAATGCACCAGTGGCTGTCGAAGGCGGTAAAGAGTACACCGTCGAAGCTGACATCATCGTAGCTGCGATTGGCCAGGGCGGTGATATGTCGGGTGTTGAAGATTTCAACAACGGTCGTAACCTGATGGACGCTGACAACCTGTTCCGCGTACCAGGTAAAGAGAATCACTACGTATGTGGTGACATCGTTCGCCCTCACCTGTTAACAACTGCAATTGGTCAGGCTTACATCGCTTCTGAAACTATCGAAAATGATTTCAACAATGTTGAGATGAAGAAACGTCCTAAAGTTGACGTTCATCACTTCGACCTTACTGACAAATTAGTTGAAACTGGTTTAAATGTTGATTCATACGATGCAGATGAGCACAAAGATGACGGTCAGCGTGGTACTGATTCAGACAACTACGCGATCCATAACTACGAAGACCGCTCTGAACAGGAAATCATCACATCTGATGAGTTATTCCTCGGTCACTTCGACTATGAAGCACGTAACCTTCGTGACACTGACGTACCCTCTTCTGATGAAGTATTAGGCCACATGGCAGAACGCCAGATCAGCCTTGAAGAAGAAAAAGCGGTTGCTGAAGCTGGTCGTTGCATGAGCTGTGGAATGTGTTTCGAGTGTGATAACTGTGTTATCTACTGTCCTCAAGATGCAGTTTTCCGTGTTAAGAAAGACAGCAAGACATTAGGTCGTTACGTAGACACTGACTACACTAAATGTATCGGTTGTCACATCTGCTCTGATGTATGCCCTACCGGTTACATCGATATGGCGCTGGGTGTAGCTTAAAGAACACTTTTTGTAGGAGCGGAATCTTGTTCCGCGATTTTGTCCGCACCAAAAGGGAAGGGATCGCGGAACAAGATTCCGCTCCTACAGACAAAACAATAACTGTTTATTACAGGTTTAAGAATAACAGGTAATCTAATGACAAGATTTTTACGACCATTACTGGTATTGATTGGCTTCATGCTACTGTCGAATTCGGCACTGGCAGAAACGCCCTTCCCTACGATTCATGAACCTTCAGATGAAAGTCTAAAATGCATTCAGCCTGAAGATGAGATGCGTAGAAATCACATGAACTACATCTTGCATGAACGTGATGAAACCATGCACGAAGGTGTTCGCAACGAACCAGGCAGCCTTGCCGCCTGTATCGATTGTCATGTAGAACCAAACGAAAAAGGTGAAATTGCTGATGTCGGTAGCAATGAGCACTTCTGTAACGGCTGTCACGAATATGCATCAGTGCAGATCGACTGTTTCCAGTGTCATGCTGACCGCCCACAGAAATTTATCAAACGCAGCTCACATACTTCTTCTTTGAAAGATCAGCTGCAGCAAACATTGGCTGCACATAATGTTTCAAGCAAAGGAGTTAATCAGTAATGAAAGATTCCAAGATGACAGAAGAAATGAACCATTCAAGACGCGAGTTTTTATCTAAGACTGCCGTTGCCGGTACGATCACCATCGCACCGGGTGT
>DAOVJH010000284.1 GCA_030673345.1 Pseudomonadota bacterium | reverse complement strand
CGAGCACGACTAGATATCTCCAGCGAATTATCCAGCGCGTATATGACTCAATCATAGTTTTTTCCCGGTTTTTTTTGTTGTTAATACGTTTTTGTGTCAACAAAAACGATGGTCCTTTTTATACAGCTTGTTTTAGCAAGTTGATCTCATCAGCAAACAATGCAGATGATATCTTTTCAAACAGTTTATCTGTGTCGATGGTTGTACTTGATGGCTGCCACTGGTAACCATCGAGGTAGATATTGGCATTTTTCCATAACATGTTAACCACCGGGCTGAACCCCAGCTGCTGTAGTGGAATATCTGACTGGTCTAGTAACAGTGCACCATAATGCATGGACCAGCAGCCGAATACGATCGTGTTGACATCGTCCTGATGGCTTTTATCCAGATCACCGCAATCTATCGCTTCCTGCACGATGCTGCGTGCTATCGTCGTAATCTTTTGCTCGAGTGTTTCCATTTCTGCCAGCTTGTATTCACTGACCTTTTCCCGAACCGCATTGTTTTTTACTGTTTGCACATTTTGTGCGTCCATCGGATGTAGCTGATTATAGAGTGAATAGCCGATGCCGATAGCGGAGTATCGCTCGCGTGTCGTTCCTGAATACTGGTAGGCGCGCTCGAAAACATCGATCAGGTTGCTGATACAACGGCAGCCTAGCGAGCAGACCAGATCTTCCTTGCTGGTGAAATGGTTGTAGATGGTGCCTTTTGAATATTCAACTGTTTCAGCGACACGGTCCATCGTCAGGTGGTTGTAACCATGTTCATGCAGGAGGGTCTGAGCGGCGGAAAGGATAAGTTCTTCTCGCTCACGTATCTCGCGTTGTTTTCGTGATTCTGTCGTCATGGCATGCAATAATATGACGGAACGTCAAATTTTGTCAAGACGTTTATTATTTAGACAGCTGTCAGATTTTGTGTTTTGGCTGTTTAATTGCGCCAGATGTCTGTAGGAGTGTGATTATACTATCTGCAAGTAGTTGATAGCCTCGTGTATTTGGGTGGATATGATCCGATTTGAGTGCATTGTTACCGAGGATGTCAGGCAAAATGTTATTTGCAATCGGTACATGATTTTCGTCAGCCAGTGACTGATAGATTGGTAAAGGGCTTAAAAATAGACCAAATTCCGGCACGCCGACCAGCACTACATCACTGTTTTCTTTCCTGGCTAGATCAATCATCTGCTGTATATTGTCGCGGGTATTAGAATGATCTAGTTTTCTTAAGATATCATTGCCACCGTGGCAGATGATGATGAGAGCGGGGTGATATTTTTTGATTAGTCCGGGCAGACGTGCCAGTCCGTCCCTGGTGATTTCGCCGGGAACACCGGCATTGATTACGTTGTAACCTGTTAAGGTTTCAAGAATTGCGGGATAGGCCTTGTTTCGACTGGTGCCTGTTCCATACGTTAAACTATCGCCGAACGCGATTATCGTTGCACCTGCATCGAGTGGCCTTAGTTTGGCGCCGTCACTACAAACAGTGAGCGAGCCGCTTAAAATAAGAACTGATATTAACCTGATGATGTGATGAATCATATCCTGAATATAAAAATAACGATGGCAACTATTGATGGATAAAGACTATTCCTTTAAGCGAGTTTATCAACCATTAAACATTTCAGCGAAAATTAAATCTCAGGCAGAAGATTTTATCGTAGAAGAAAATATTACTGTTGAGTTTAGCGGCGATGGTGAGCATTGCTGGTTGTACCTTAAAAAACGTGAATGTAATACAGACTGGGTAGCTCAGCAGCTGGCCAGGTATTGTGATGTGAAAAAGCAGGCAGTCTCGTATGCAGGTTTAAAAGACAGACATGCAGTAACGTCGCAATGGTTCAGCGTGCAGTTACCTGGAAGAGCGACACCTGACTGGACTGGATTTGAAAATTCATTCTCTTCTGATGAATCGGATGAGAGCGTACAGGTATTGCAGAGTTTTCGTCATAGTAAAAAATTGCAGCGAGGTGCGCTTAAGAGTAATCGATTTACGATAACTCTGCGCGAGTTGAGCGACTGCAGTGAAGATGCTTTTGATCTGTTGGCCCAGCGGTGTGATGCGATAGCTGCCGATGGAGTGCCGAACTATTTTGGCGAACAGCGATTTGGTCTGAGCCGTAATAATCTGGATAAAGCCGAGCAGCTTTTTTTAAAGCCGAGATATAAGCTGGCAAAACATAAACGAGGCCTCTACCTGTCAGCAGCAAGGTCGTGGATGTTTAACTGCATCCTGTCGGAACGTATCAAGTCAGGTGTGTGGAATACCCGGTTGCCCGGTGATGTCTTCATGCTTGATGGTAAATCCGCCTGTTTTAAAGATGCTGTGGAAGGGCATGAATTGTCAGACGATGAAGCGGATGCTCTGGATAAAAGGCTGGCGTGTAATGAGATTCATCCGACAGCCATCCTGTGGGGTGAAGGCGATACCATGACGGAATCTCAGGCTGCTGAGCTGGAGTCCCGGGTCATTGATCAGTTCCCCGTTTTTCGAGATGGTCTGATAGCTGCCAGACTTCAGGCGCAGCGGCGGGCATGCCGAGTGATTCCTGATCGATTTACATATACTCGTCAGGCAGATGGCTTTGAAGTATCGTTTACTTTGCCGAAGGGCAGTTACGCTACCATGGTGCTAGCCGAGATATTTTATGCGCTCCCAGGCTCTTGATATTTATACTTAGCGCTAACGATTAATAGGGCAAAATATGCTAATATTAGCTTCATATACAGCTAGTAAATACCTATAAAAAACAAACGACTAAAATCAGGTTTGATCCATGAATCCCAATTATCTCGACTTTGAACAACCCATTGCCGAACTCGAAGCAAAAATTGAAGAACTCCGTTATGTCGGTGATGATACAGAAATAAATATTGGTGATGAGATCAGCAAGCTCGAAGAAAAGTCGCGTTCACTGACGAAGACTATCTTTAGCAAACTCGATGCATGGCAGACTTCCAAGCTGGCACGTCATCCGATGCGCCCATATACCCTGGACTATATCGATCGTATCTTTACGGATTTTCAGGAGTTGCACGGTGACCGGGCATTCTCAGATGATGAAGCACTGGTCGGCGGCCTGGCAAGGCTGGACGGTATGCCTGTGATGGTGTTGGGTCAGCAGAAAGGTCGTGATACCAAAGAAAATATTCGCCGTAATTTTGGTATGCCAAGACCAGAAGGTTACCGCAAAGCACTGCGCCTGATGAAGCTGGCAGAACGTTTCCGTATTCCTGTTATCACCTTTATCGATACTCCCGGCGCTTATCCT
>DAOVJH010000072.1 GCA_030673345.1 Pseudomonadota bacterium | reverse complement strand
GACATCTGCCAGGAGATGATTCGCCGTTTTGAGGATGACACCGAAAATCAGTATCCCGGGCGAATCGGTCAGACCTTTACGGCAGACCAGAGCATGAAACGCTCAACTGATCTGGTCACCAGCGGTAAAGAAAACTGGAAAGACCTGGATGCCGAATTGTTCCGCTCATTAGGCAACGCGATAAAAGAGTTTCGAGAAACTTACCCGTTCTTTAAAGGCGCATTTAAAGATAACGGTTACGCGATACAGCGTACTAATCCTGGTGAGTATTATCACTGGCATATCGATGGCGGCAGCCACGAGTTTGCTGATCGCCAGTTAGTGGCTGTCTGGTATCTGAATGATGTCGAAGGGCCCGGTGGTGAAACCGAGTTTTCTTACCAGCAGGTAAAAGTAAAACCACAAGCTGGAAAAATGTGCCTGTTCCCTCCTTTCTGGACACATGAGCATCGCGGCGTAACCCTTGAAAAAGGTGTGAAATACATTGCCACTACCTGGGTGGTTTTCGCCTAAACATTTCTTCATTATTTTTAGATGCGGCATCGGTGACTTTCGTAATAAAACAACCGAAGACTGAGGATGAGTTCAAGCGCTACTACCACCTGCGCTGGAAGTTGCTACGAGCTCCCTGGAACCAGCCTGAAGGGTCAGAAATCGATGAGTTAGAAGACCAGTGCTTTCATCTGATGGCGGTTGACGAAGATGAAATCATCGGAGTGGCCCGCCTGCAGTTCAACTCATCTGACGAAGCTCAGATCCGTTACATGGCAGTCGCCAATGGGCATGAAAAAAAAGGCATCGGTCGCGCATTGGTCACAGTCATAGAAGCACGCGCTAAGACATCCCGCCATGATAAAATCATCCTTCATGCCAGGGAACCCGCCATCGGTTTCTATCAGAAGCTCGGATACGAAATAATAGAAAAGAGCTACCTGTTATTCGGCGAGATTCAGCACTTCAAGATGATGAAAGCCTGTACCACAAAATAAGTACCTGGCCCTCTACAGGCTAGATAAACACTGCTGCTAATTAACTTTTAAAATACCAGGTTCATCATGATCATCATGACGACTAAAAACAATACCGTCATGATGCTACCGGCTTTCAAAAAGTCAGAGACGCGGTAACCTGCAGGCCCCATGATCAAGGCATTAACCTGATGTGTCGGTATCAGGAAAGAGTTAGAGGTTGCGATAGCGACGGTAAGTGCAAACACAGCCGGGTTAGCACCGGCACCGATAGCGATATTGACCGCCAGTGGCACCAGCAATACGGTTGCGCCAACATTTGACATCACCAGTGTAAAGAAAGTAGCGAGCAGCGCGATGGCCAGCTGGATGACCCAGATATCCATATGCCCCACCACTAACAGCACCTGATCGGCGATCCATTTTGCAGTGCCGGTTGTTTCTACGGCCAGACCCAGCGGAATAAGTGACGCCAGCAGGAAGACTGTTTTCCAGCTTACTGCTTCGTAAGCTTCTTCGATGTTCAACACACCCGATAAGACCATTCCCATGGCGCCGGTCAGTAATGCAACTGAAAGACGTATGTCGGTAAACAGCACCATGAAAAGAGCGATACCGAAGAAGATAGAAGCAGGCAATATCTTGTGAGGGCGTGACTCTTCTTCACGCGGATATTCAGTCGTCACAACGACGAAGTCGTTACTTTTTTCGATCCTCTCCAGAGCGAGCCACGGCGTGTGTACCACCAGCGTATCACCCGCGATTAATTTCATGTTACGGATATCGTCACCCTCACGCAGGGTCTCACCATTTCGGTGCAGGCCGATCATCGCCAGACCATAGGTTTTACGCATCCAGACATCACGCGCGCTTTTACCGATAAGACTAGAACCGGGCGGTATAACAACCTCGGCTATACCTGTTTTTGATGTCGACAGATCTTCAGAGAATGTTCTCAACTGTTTGAATTTTTTGAGATGGCCCTTTTCAGCAAACTGCTCCAGTTTTTCAGGATCAGCGATAACGCCCAGAATCATGCCCGCCTCTATTTCGACATCACGAGCTAACGCACCCGGACCGATCCTGATATCGTCACTCGGGCGTTTGGTCGCGATGATACGGATACGACAGACACTCTCAACCTCATCGATAAGTTTACCGATCAAAGGACTACCATCTCTAACGACTACTTCTGAGAGAGAGTAATTGACGCCATAGACATCCTGAAAATACTGCATGGCATCTGAACCGCTGGTACTGCTTTCACTTTTAGTTTTTGGCAATACGAAGCGGCCAGCAATAACGAAATAAGCGATACCGGTTACGATGAGTGCAGCACCGACAGGGGTAACAGAGAACAGTCCCCAGGTATCCATCTGCTGATCAGCGGGTAACGCTTTATTTGATGTCAGTATTAAATCATTCAGCAGGATCAGCGGACTCGAGCCAACCATAGTCATGGTACCACCGAGGATAGCCGTAAAGCCCATCGGCATGAGCAGACGTGACATCGGCAGACCAGAACGTGCAGAAATACGGGAGACCACAGGCAGGAACAGCGCTGCCGCACCGACGTTCTGCATAAACGAAGAGATGAAACCGACAGTGGCAGAAATAATCGGAATGATACGTGTTTCAGTGGTACCGCCGACACTCAGTATGAAAGCAGCAACCTTGCTCATGATACCGGTCTTATCGAGTCCAGCACCGATGATCATGACAGCGATGATAGACATCACAGCGTTAGAAGAGAAACCGTCGAACAGATGCCTGTTATCGACAAGCCCCTGCTCCAGTCCCATGAACGGCGCTAGCAATGATGTCAGTCCCAGCAGCACCATGACAGACGCTGCGGCAACATCGACACCGACGACTTCAAAAGCAAAGAGATAGATCGTCAGCATCAGGATCGCACTCACCCAGGCGATCTCAATGGTGGGAACGACACTTGCCAGAAACGCTGCAATTACTGCAAAAACGACCGCCGCGATGATCTGTTTTCGGGAAATAACACCTGGTGATGCAACGGTTTGTTCCTCATCCGCAAGTTTATTCATTCTTTACTCTCTTTAAGTAATACTCATTCGTTAAATACAGAGCAAGTAAGAGATATCCCAGCCTGTTAGGCGAATACCTGTTTACTGCCGCTTCGGGAAATGACTCAGCTAAATAACGAAAGTGAGAACCTGCAGATCTCTAAGCAAGAAACCTGGAAAGAAAAGCTTAAGAAAAAAACTCTGGTACGTTGACGCGGTAAGGGTTATTCAGATACTACCGAGTGTCTTCATCGTTATTAATAAAGGATATTATTTTATCCTAATATACGAATATTGTCCAACGACCGTCGAACACAGCCGAGACTGTAGACAATTTTATGTCTAGTTACTAACGCCCTTTACAGCTTGTTTTATGTAATAGCGCGCACGTTTTACTTTATCAACACAATTGGGGTATTTTCCAAATTGCTGTTGCACCTCTGCAGCACCGAGTAGACTTGTCGCTTTGACCATGGCAACCGAGCCACCGAAACCATTTGCTTCTGCAGCCGCATATTCTTTAGATGCAATCGACAGGCCGCTTTCACATTGTTCAGCTATTTCAGGGTTGGACGGCTGGCCCGCACAGGCGGATAACAGGACAACCGCGAAGCCAGTAAAAATAACAGATTTATTTAATATAGATGTAAACATAATGGTTGCAGATATTAACAGACAACAATGGTGATTACATCTGCAAAATTGATCGTATCCGATTCACCAGGAAGCGATACACCGACAGAGCAATCGAAATAGTAACTCTGTAACTGTATATCACACTAGCGCATTCTGTAATAACCAGTCAGCAACAAAAAAGGACGGTGGATAACATCCACCGTCCTTCTATTTCAGCTAAAGCTTAAACAGGAAGAAACTTGATCAGCTAGTCTGTATCGGCTCGCGCCTTAATAACGGACAAGCATCACCTGATGCATCCAGCTCCAACCTTTTGTAGATAGCTTCCAGAGCAAAATCTTCGTTTGAAAAAATATTTTGCTCACCGATAACATCATGCAGACCACTGGTTTTCATAACCTGCAGGATCTGGCGTTTTAAGCCACTGAATACGACTGTCATATCAGTACTCTGTAGACGCTCTACCAGGTGATGCAGCACTTCCTCACCGGAAGCATCGATCTGGTTGATCGCATCACCGACCACCAGCAGGTATTTTGCTTCTGGATAATGTGACACCGCTTTCAGCATGGCGTCTTCGAAGTAAGAAACGTTGGCAAAATATAATGAACCGTCAAAACGTACAGCAATAATATTTTCATCAGTTGGAAGATCTTTATTGATTTCGATATCACGCAATGTGCCATCTTTGAAGCGGCCCAATACAGCAACACGAGGTTGCATTGTACGGTACAGGTACAGAACAATTGCCAGTACCGCACCGATGATAATACCGTGATCCAGTTTTGGTGCGGAAGCGATAGTCGCTATAAATGTAACCATCGCTGCGACGCCATCATGTTTATTGATGCTCCAGATATGTTTGACGGCTTTGAAATTAATCAAACCAAATACAGCCATGATAACCACAGCAGCCAGCGTAGCTTTTGGCAGGTGATATAACAGCGGCGTAAGGAACAGCAAGGTGACAACCACGATGATTGCTGTTACAACTGATGAGAATCCTGTTTTTGCGCCCGCATTAAAATTAACGGCTGAGCGAGAGAACGAACCTGATGCAGGATAAGCCTGAAAGAAACTGCCAAAGATATTTCCCAGACCCTGACCGATGAGTTCCTGGTTAGGGTCGATACGGTCTTTCGACTTGGCAGCCATCGCTTTAGCAATGGATATAGCTTCCATAAAACCAACCATTGCGATAATGATGGCGCCGATAAAGAGATGAGAAAACGCTTCCATGCTAAAGGCTGGCATGGCAAAACCAGGCAAACCTTCAGGGATGGTGCCTACAACCTTACCGCCCATCTTCTCAAAACCAATCGAATAACTGACTACAGTCGTCGCCACAACAGCCACTAAAACAGCGGGAATTTTTGGTGCGAATTTCTTTAAACCGATCATGATGGCAAAAGAAGCGACACCCATTAACAACGTCTCGATATGTGTATCACCTAAATTCTCGATCACGCCCAGAATTCGAACCGTAAGGAAGTGATCACTGGCACCACCCGGCATTGTTACACCAAATATTTTCGAGACCTGAGTCAAACCGATAAACAACGCAGCGGCATTGGTAAAACCAACGATGACTGGATGCGACAGAAAGTTGACGATGGCGCCGAGGCGAAATAAACCCAGCGCAAATTGAAATAATCCAACGAGCAGGGTTAAGAACATGGCGGTAGGTATATAGAGTGCCAGGTATTCTTCCTGCGTATAGTCTGAGCCCAGCATAGGTATAACGACCGGCGTCAACATGGTTGCTGTCATCGTCGATACAACGGCTACAGGGCCGGTACCCAGCTGTCGGGAAGAACCCCAGAGTGCCGCCACAAATACGGGTACGAACGCAATATACAGACCATAAACTTCTGGAAGACCGGCCAGTGTTGCGTAAGCCATAGACTGCGGTATCAATACCAGCGCTACGGTCAGGCCAGCGATCATATCGGCACGTAGAATCGCCGGGTCTTTTAACTCTTGAATCCAGTTCAGGAAAGGAAAAATTTTATTCAACATTAAATTCTCTCAAACAGCAAAATGATTATTTCGAAGTTGTTGCCCATTCGACACGATCACACATGGTTGCCCTGATTAGAATCTGGATCAGGGCCGGCAAAACGAAGGGGAAAATCATACACTGATTCATGTGGTTTTTCTATCGGAACAAGATACTACAAGGAGATATATATATGATTTTTACAGGTATTTTTGACACAGATCAGGTGACAGGATACCCGGTATATTGAGACCTGTGGTGATCACACCGAGCTCAAGATTAAAGACCGGCTGAACTGACGAACAGGCCATAACCTGTCTTGCAGAAAAAACTTTTTTAGATGTGGTGGCTTATCTCGCCATGGCACGCATTGCCCATCAATCCACGGAAATCTATCACACTGACATGGACCAGATCAGTATGGTCACCCGCTTCGAAATAGACATCGCCACACTCATTCAAACGGTCATCAAAGATGACCTCGATACCATAGGCATCACCGATCGGTGAACCGCCCCGGTGTCGCAATCAGCGAACAGATCATGAATTTCATTTTCTTCTGCCAGTGAAAAATAGCGCTTAAACTGTTTACGTAATCTGCCGAGCTGCACCCTCTGAGTCGCAGGCACCACCGCCACCAGATAATGCTCACCATCCTGCAATACGACGCCTTTTGCTAAATTTTCACCTGAAACATGTGCTTCGTCGGCTGCATGCATACTGGTCAAAGTGTACGGATGCTCTACAAGGTCATAGTCCACCCCTGAACTTTCCAGAAAATCTTTTAGTGTAATCGCGATTGCCATAACATAACCGCCTGAATATTTTTAAATATTCACATACCAAATGCATCCACCGCCCAACTGACACCACCCACAGCCGCTTCAGGATTATGGTGATGTACAAAATCTTCGATCTCGACCAACCTTGCCTTTGGCACATCTACCATCAGCAGGATTTCGCCATGGGATAGTGCATCTGTGAATTCTGTGAGATGCACATCAGGCACATGCACGACAAAATGCTCACCCGCAAAAAAAGCGACTGCCATAATAAAAAGTGCCACCAGCGACCAGAAAAACTCTGCCACTACCAGAGTGGCAATAAGCGCGACAAACGCTAGTGCAAAAATCAGCAGGTTGCTAATCCACAACACGCTCTCAACACGAAATGCGATATCCTTCTTCTGCCAATCAGTGGCCTCCGGCAGCGTTTTCAGTACGGCACCTCGTGAGATAGCATGGATATTACGTTCCGAAATATTGAGAAAAACCAGTTGGTTAACCACTCGCTGGGCATGTTCTTCATCGGGAAACAAAAAGAATAATCGTCGTAGCATAGCGCACCTCCCAAGCCAGACGCCGACTCAACCAGCATACGTCCCTGTAGGCAGACGAGCCAGAATTGTTGAATAGACAGCTATAAGATTAAGGTTCTAGCGCATGAAGTCAATAAGCAGTTTACAACGACTAAGACCATTTCTTATTTTTCCAGGTT
>DAOVJH010000421.1 GCA_030673345.1 Pseudomonadota bacterium | reverse complement strand
GTGGCCACCTTGAAGAAAATGAATCAGTGACCGCCTGTGCGCATCGTGAGGTACAGGAAGAGACCGGTTTAAAGATAAAAAATCTGCGGCATCTTGGATTTACGGATAAACCGTTTGAGATCGCGCAGCAGCATTACGTCACCTTGCTGGTTTCCTGTGAATACGTATCCGGTGAAGCCGAAAGGCTTGAGCCGGAAAAGTGCGCTGGCTGGCAATGGTTTGACTATCAAAAACTGCCGGCGCCGCTGTTTGTCCCAATTCCCCGTTTTCTCTCGCAGGCAGCTATCTCGTCCGGTCATGATCTGTATGCGCTGCACTGTGCTTCGCAGGTATTGTCGGATGCGCCATCAGGCGTGCGTAAATAAAGTCTGAAAGACCAAAACCGATGTTTTCGCTGTCGCCAAGAAATTCGCGGGCGAGGGTCGTGAGGTTCTGCTGGCTACATAAAGTAATCAGTATGGGTGTCTGTTTGTAATGATCAAGTCTGGTCTCACCGGTATCAACAAAGTAATGACTAAAACCAAGATGAAAATTCCAGCAGATGGCTTTTTCCTTGTCACGTTTGTCATATGTCAGCTGAAAACGAACAGGTTCACCGTTGCGAAACCAGATGAACAGATCCATATCACGAGACGTAAACCAGCGTTTAACGTGGTTTCGATCTGACTGCCTTAAATGTGTGATTTCGTGCAACATATCGTAAAAAGAATTCCTCTGAAAAATTAATTTAAATAAGCGTCTGCACTATAATAAGTAGCAATGCATATAACTTATGTGAACTGCATCTACAATTAAATCAATTGTTAAAAACGATCATAAAAAATGTGAAATGGCTCAAATAAATGACTGATGTAAATAAAGCAGGCATGTCAGAACTCTGGGATAGTTCGACCGTTTATGGCGAAAGTGCTGCCTGGCTTGAGTCGATGTATGAAACCTACCTGTCTAATCCTGATCAGCTGGAAGAAAAGTGGCGCCACTACTTTGATGGAATTCCGTCAAAGACCAATGGCAGTACCCTCAATAGAAATGACCTCGAAAGTCTAAACAGGGAGGTCTCGCCACGGGAAATACATGATTATTTCATCGATTATGCACAGCAAAAACATGCTCGCGGTTTCGAAGCGCTGACTGGTTTTGACCATGAAAAAAAGCAGGTGCATGTGCTGCAGCTTATCAATGCCTATCGTTTTCGCGGGCATCAGGTCGCACAGATCAACCCTCTGGGCCGGCGTCGGGAAGATGAGGTAGACGAGCTCTCACTCGAATTTCATGATTTATCGGAAAGCGACCTGGATACTATTTTTGAAACCGGTTCACTGGTCGCAGCTGAGAACCTGCCGTTAAGAGAGATTCATAAGATCATTCAGCAGACCTACTGTGGAACAGTCGGTACTGAATATATGCATATCATGGAAACCAGTGAGAAACGCTGGATACAGAAGCAGCTGGAAAGGGCTCGTGGCAACGCCAATCTCGGTGATCTGGAAAAGATAAATATCCTGCAGCAGCTAACAGAAGCTGAAGGATTAGAGCGTTATCTGCATTCGAAGTATGTCGGGCAAAAGCGTTTTTCTCTCGAGGGTGGTGAGTCTCTGATTCCACTGCTCGATGAACTGGTGCAGTTTGCAGGCATAAAAAAGATAAAAGAAGTCGTCATCGGCATGGCGCATCGCGGCCGTTTGAATGTGCTGGTGAATATATTGGGCAAGACGCCGCATGAGCTGTTCAGTGAATTTGAAGGCACTAAAGAGATAAACGAGCTTACCGGTGATGTTAAGTATCACCTGGGTTTTGCTTCGGATATGGACACGCCCGGAGGACCTGTGCACCTGGCCCTGGCTTTTAACCCTTCTCATCTCGAGATCGTCGCACCGGTTGTCGAAGGTGCCGTCCGCGCGCGGCAGTGGCGTCGTGGTGACAGGGAAGGTAGAGAAGTTATGCCGGTGCAGATCCATGGCGATGCAGCTTTTTCAGGTCAGGGTGTTGTCATGGAGACGCTGCAGATGTCACAGTCGCGCGGTTATATGACGCATGGCACAGTGCATATCATTATCAATAATCAGATC
>DAOVJH010000430.1 GCA_030673345.1 Pseudomonadota bacterium | reverse complement strand
TTTGACCCGATAACCTTTGGTAGTGGTAGCGGTGATATTGTATTAACAGCGTCGAAAGGTTTTGGTTATGACTTAACGGTAGATGTGGACAGGTTAAACCTGCTGACCATACTGGTACCTGGCCTGTTTATTCCTGACACCCAAAATGAAGTTGTCACTTTGACTAACACTGCAAAAAATACGACTAATGCAGAAACTATTGACGACCTCGAAGAGGAACTTGTTAGTAGCGATGAAGAAGGGGACGAAGAGAAGGGCAGTGCTCTCGTTTGTACTTAGTAGAGAATGTCGTTAACCGTTTTCTATTCGATGAGAACAGGCGACTAACACAGTGCAGATGGTAATGATGGTAGAAAAAACCTGTATTTATTTAAAATGTAAGCTCTTGCATGTTCTATTGGTGTCCATGATGGCGACACTTCTGTACGCATGTGACAGCGAAGATGAGGTTTCTGATATCTCCATGCTTCTGCCAGATTCCGGTGTTGCGCCTGCCCGTGATATCGTGCCAGCTGTCTCATTGTTAGAAAAGGTCAAACGCCGCGGCAAACTAATCGTACTGACTACAAATGCACCAACGACTTATTATTATGACCGTGATAATGAATTGGCTGGTCCTGAATACAGCATGACGCAGTCATTTGCAGACAGCCTGCATCTGGGTGTCGAATATAAAGTTTATGATTCGACTCAAGCCGTTATCAGTGCATTGCGAAATAACGAAGGCGATATTGCAGCAGCAGGGCTGACTGTTAATGATCATCGTAAGACAGAATTTGACTTTGGCCCAGTCTATCAGACGACAAATGAATACCTGATATGTCATCGTAAAGCTAAAACCATCAAGAATAGAGAGCAGTTAAAAGATGTCGATGTCATCGTTGCGGCTGACAGTAGTTATATAGAAACGATAAAAAAGTATCCAGAATTAACATGGCAGGCAGACCAGGAGTTAAATACATCAAACCTGTTGAAACTGGTTGCGGAGAAAAAAATTGGGTGCACGATAAGCGACTCCACGCTGTACTCGATCGAGCGGCGATACCATACAGAGATTCAGAAAAAATATGTATTTGCAGAAAATTCTCAACTGGCATGGATGTTTAATAAGCATAGCAAAAAATTGAAACAGGCTGTCAGTGACTGGTTTGATCGATATAGAGATGATTATGATCTCGCCTATACCCTCGAAAGATATTATGGTTATGTCGATATCTTTGATTATGTCGATACCCATAAGTTTTTGAATAGAGTCAAAACCCGTCTTCCAAAATATAAAAATTTCTTTATCGATGCGGCAAATAAAAACAATATCGAACCCTCATTGCTGGCCGCCCAGAGTTATCAGGAATCACACTGGGACAGAAAAGCAAAGAGCCCGACAGGCGTCAGGGGTATCATGATGTTGACACAGCCTGTAGCGAAATCACTCGGTGTAACGAACCGCCTGCATGCAAAACAGAATATCTATGCCGGCGCAAAATTTCAGGCGAAGATGAAAAAGATGGTCGAACATGTCGATGAACCTGATCGTTCCTGGCTGGCGCTGGCAGCCTATAACGTCGGTCGCGGCCATTTTAGAGACGCTCAATCACTGGCAAAAAAATTAAATAAAAATCCAGACCGCTGGGCTGAGATGAAAGAAGTGCTGCCTTTGCTCAGCCAGAAAAAATATTATAAAAACCTGCGTTATGGTTATGCTCGCGGTAATGAGCCGGTACGATATGTTACACGGATACGAAATTATGACGGTTTATTGCATGAACACTTTGGAAAGAAAAAGTTTGATAAGAAAAAATAATTACATCGTTTAGGTATAAAAAAGTATATACCTGGCCGAAATTTCTTACACTATAATGCTTTAAATAGTGTAGGGATCTGAATGTGATATATTTTGTTGGTGTGATGTGGTTTGTTTTAAGTTGTGTTTTGTTTATAGTGGTGCGGGTGCTTGCAGTAGTTCGCT
>DAOVJH010000251.1 GCA_030673345.1 Pseudomonadota bacterium | reverse complement strand
GTTTTTTGCGAGTTCTGGTGCAGCATGATAACGCCACCACCTAAATGGGAACCCCTGTTTTTTAGGGGCGCAGCTAGCGTGGCGGCATTCTTTTGGTTACTTTTCTGTTGCTGTAGACAGAAAAGTAACTCGCCCGCGGTGCGAATACCGCAAAGCCTAACTAAAATGCAGTCGTAAATGTTAAGAAAACCAATACCAAGGAAAAAAACTAACCAACCACCCTGATATGAGAATCATCTGAACCAGAAGACGAAATCAGCGCCTCGATCAAAGCGTCAGGTAATTCAACATCGCCACCCTGGCTAAAAGGATTGGCAAAAACAGGGCAATCAAGTCGTTCACGTAGATCTGCCGCATTGTCCATGTGGTCATTCGTGTCATCATTCAGAGAGTTTAAAACAACGCCGGCTAATTGCAGTCCGCGCATTTGAATGGCTTCCGCATTTAATAATACCTGGCTCAGTGCGCCTAACCTGTCGTCAGCAACTAATAAAACGGGTAGTTGAAGTGCCACCGCAAGATCGGCGTTTAGACCGTTTTCTGCCAATGGTGAATAAAAGCCACCGGCGCCTTCAACCAGGACAAAACCCTCTTCGCTGCCTTGCAGGCAGATGTTGACCAGTTGTTCTGTGGTTAAAATTTTATTGGCAAGGTGTGCTGCGCGTACGGGTGAAATTGGTGGTTCGAATCGATAAGGGCAGACGTCGGATAGTGAGCCATCATATTGGGCGGCTTCTTTTAAGGCAGATGCATCCTGCGGGATAAGTTCATCACCCTGTTTGGTGCAGCCAGATTCGATCGGTTTTCTTGGGATAACTTTGATTTTGCGCTGAGTGAGCGCCTGGGCGATGCCTACGCCAACGAAGGTTTTACCGACCTCCGTACTGGTACCCGTGATAAAAACACCTTGCATGTCTATTACTCCATAAGTAATGTTTTTGCATATTCATATTTTTCGGCTGTTTTTGTCACAATTGAGTCTGGCAGTTCAGGCCCTGGGGCCGTCTTGTTCCAGTCCAGCGTTTCGAGATAGTCGCGTACAAACTGCTTATCGAAACTGACCGGGCTGCTACCGGGTTGGTACCTGTCTTCAGGCCAGAAACGTGATGAATCAGGGGTTAATACCTCATCGATCAGCGTCAGTCGGCCGTCTTTATCGAGTCCGAACTCGAACTTTGTGTCGGCGATGATAATGCCGCGCTCCAGTGCGTAGTCGGCTGCTTCTTTATAGAGTTGCAGGCTGACATCGCGTACCTGTCGGGCGATGTCTTCACCGAGTAATTCCTTTGACTGAGTATAGTCGATGTTTTCATCATGTGCGCCAACGGCCGCTTTTGTAGACGGGGTGTAGATTGCCTGAGGCAGTTTATCGGCTAATTGAAGATCTGCTGGCAACTCGATGCCGCAGACGGTGCCGGTAGCCTGATAATCCTTCCAGCCAGAGCCGATGATGTATCCGCGCACGATGGCTTCAACCGGTAATGCTTTGAGTTTTTTAACGATCATCGCATGGTTGGCAACTTCGGCGCGTTCAGTTTCGTCCGGTAGTACATCTTCCAGCTTGAGACCGCACATCTGATTAGGAATAATGTGTGATAGTTTATCCATCCAGAACTGCGTTACCTGATTGAGAATGATACCTTTGCCAGTGACCGGTGTGGGCATGATGACATCAAATGCAGAGATGCGATCCGTTGTGACGATCAGCATGTGATCGTCATCGATATCATATATATCGCGAACCTTGCCGCTGTGCAGTAAGGGTAACGATTTAATGTGGCTAGTGTGTAATGTTGCAGGCATGTTGGTAAACTTCTTGTACTTGAGGCCTAATCTTCGAAAACTGCATTTTACGCTAATGGTTGAACCAATAGGTAAAAAAACATAGGGGAAGCAATAAGATGGTTAATGTGATTCGCCACCTGGCATTTGAAGACCTTGCCGGTTTTACTTCGCTGTTGCAGGCAAAAGATATTGAGGTTAATTATATAGAAGCGGCGGATTATGCATTAAAGCCTGATGACATGTCTCAGATAGATGCCTTATCCGATGATCTGTTGATCATACTCGGTGGCCCTGTCAGCGTGAATGATAAGGCGATGTTTCCATTTATCGAGGCAGAAATAAATCTATTAGAGCAACGGATAGCAGCGGATAAACCAACCTTGGGGATCTGCCTGGGTGCCCAGTTAATTGCCAGTGCGCTGGGTGCCGAAGTGTACCCGGGTAAAGAAAAAGAGATCGGCTGGTATCCGCTAGATTTAACTGAGGCAGGAAAACATTCTGCTCTACGGTATTTAAGTGCCGAACATTGTTCTATGCTGCACTGGCATGGAGAGACGTTCGATTTGCCTGACGGCGCGGTATTGCTGGCATCCAGTGAGAAATATCCAAACCAGGCATTTAGTTATGGCGAAAATACCCTGGCGCTGCAGTTTCATCCTGAAGTAACGCAGCATGCCATGGAAAAATGGTTTATTGGCCACATCGGTGAGATCATGCAGACAGAAGGGGTTGATGTCATGCAATTAAGAGAAGATACGCGCCGATATGCCAATCAGCTGGAAGTGCAGGGTGAGCTGTTTTTTAATAGCTGGTTCAATGAAGTGACGATTTTTTAGAAATATCTTTTTTACCCGGTAACTGCCCGAGCTTCACTACGCCTGATAGCTGTAAATCGGTTTTCTATATACTTTCCAAAAATGCTTATTTTCGCTAAAATAGCCGGCCTTGTCCGTGATTTGTGGCTGCCTGTGCAGGCGTACAGATCGATAATACGAGGCTAGTCGGTAAAACAAAAGCGTTGCATCTTTCGTTGGCGCTAATTACCTGATTTTATTATAGAAATTCCAGTAGCAGTTGCTGCGTGGATGGTTACGGGTCAAATATGAGCTCAACATTGCAAGAACAGACAAAAATCGGATTTCCAGGAACATTACCAGAGAAGCAGGGCCTTTATGACCCAATGTTCGAAAAAGACAGCTGTGGTGTGGGTTTTGTCGCTCATATTAAAGGTAAACCCAGTCACCAGATCGTCGTTGATGCGGAAATTATGCTGCAGCGTATGGAGCATCGCGGCGGTTGCGGCTGTGAGCCTACAACCGGTGATGGTGCAGGCATTCTGACTGGCATGCCACATGAATTCTGCGTGAAAGTGGCCAAACAGGCACTGGATGTTGAATTACCGGCGGCAGGTTTGTACGCGGCAGGCAATGTCTTCTTGCCGACCGATGAGGCTCAGCGCAAACACTGTATCGCCGAAGTTGAAAAGATGATCGCAGAACAGGGGCAAAAATGTCTGGGCTGGCGTGAGGTGCCGATCGATACTGAAGGTGCACAGATCGGTCCGACTGCGCAATTGTCACAACCTGTAATTCTGCAGCTGTATATAGCGGCGGATGGTGTCGAAGGAAAAGATTTTGAGCGTCAGCTCTATGTTATCCGTAAGCGCTGTACGCATCTGTTACGTTATGAAAAATCGTTGTCGCAGAGAAAGATGTTTTACATCTGCTCCTTGTCACCGCGCATCATCATCTACAAGGGCATGCTCAATGCGCTTCAGGTAAAAACGTTTTATCTGGATCTGCAGGAT
>DAOVJH010000087.1 GCA_030673345.1 Pseudomonadota bacterium | reverse complement strand
GCGACAATAATGCAGTTTTCTGTGAGCTGGTATTTTTTAACTAGACCAGTCTTTACATTGCCAATTATACAGCCGGGTGCGACCACCCGTGGCAGAAGCGCTTCGGGGATAGATACATTCTTATCATTTTCCTGAAGCCAGTTTGGCCATTGCTGGTTAATGCTGTCGTATCCGAGCTTCAGGCAATTGTTTTCATCGCTTATGCCGTACTCGCCGCTAAGTGAGGCTGTCAGCCAGTCTGCCTGATGGCAGAATATTTCAGTATCCGGGTGTTTTTCCAGTAGAAAAAGTGCTTTTGCCAGCGATGAGCTGGCACCATGTACGGCACTATCACCCGGTGCAAACTGGCTGATAATTTCAGCCTGTTTTTTACTCTGCTGGTCGTTATACATTAACGCCGCTGAGAGGGCTGTACCGTCTTTTTTACAGGCGATGAGCGTGCTTGATGTACCGTCGATTGAGATGGCTTGAATACGGTAATGGCTGCCCAGTTTCTGTAGCTGGCTGCTTATCTCAGTGAGCAGTTTATCGAGCAGCGGTAACCAGTCATTCGGGTTCTGCTCATTTTTACCGTGAACCGGGAGGCGGGTTTTAAAGGCGATGTGGTGGCTGATAAGTTCCTGTTTATCAGCATTGATACAGCATCCTCGAATGCCCGAGGTGCCTATATCAATACCGAGGTATACCGCTGTGGCCACAAAGTCAGAGGCTGGGTTTATGGCAGCGAAACAACGGCTGGTGCGTTCCAGTCCGGATTTTTATGCTCAGCAACCACGGTGGTATAAACACCGCCGCGAACATTAAATTCAGCTGTCAGGCGCATGAAGCGGGGGTCGCAGGCGTTGACCAGGTCAGACAGTATCTCGTTGGTGACGGCCTCGTGAAAAGCGCCTTCATCACGAAAAGACCAGATGTAAAGTTTTAATGATTTCAGCTCGATACAGCTTTTTTCTGGTACATATTCCAGATCCAGCGTGGCAAAGTCCGGTTGTCCTGTCTTAGGGCATAAACAGGTGAATTCTGGCAGGCGAATACGGATGGTGTAATCGCGTTCAGGCGTCGGATTGTCAAATATTTCCAGTTCTTTTGTTGGCTTGGTCGACATGTTGTTCTCAATAAAGTGCTTGCTGCAAAGTAATGCGGCATTATACAGAAAAACAGCAAATAATTTATATTATTGATAACTAATATTATGGTTGATTAATGTTTCGGCTGTAATGAATTCAGCAGCTTACATACGCTAGTTAAACTGTGAATAAATGTTATGAAATTTAACTGTAAAAGATGCTCAATTCGGTCTTAAAAAGCGCTGCCAGTCATGTAAACTACGCCGAAACTAATTAAAAAAAGCGCCACCCAGATCCTTAACCGAATACCAAAATAGAATATAAGCATAATGCGTTTAAGCAAGATTAAACTCGCTGGTTTTAAGTCCTTCGTCGATCCGACCACAATCAATTTCCCCAGCAATCTGACCGGTATCGTTGGCCCTAATGGTTGTGGAAAGTCCAATACTATTGATGCTGTTCGCTGGGTAATGGGCGAATCATCAGCCAAGCACCTGCGCGGCGCATCGATGGACGATGTTATCTTTAATGGTTCATCAGCAAGAAAGCCGATCGACATGGCATCCGTTGAGCTGATATTTGATAACAGTGAAGGTAAGCTGGGCGGTCAATATGCTAATTATTCTGAGATTTCTGCCAAGCGCCAGGTGACGCGGGATGGTGCATCGAAATACAGTTTAAATGGTACACGCTGCCGCCGCCGTGATGTTGCCGACCTGTTTTTAGGTACTGGTCTGGGCCCTCGCAGTTACGCCATCATCGAGCAGGGTATGATCTCGAGACTGATCGAAGCCAAACCCGAAGAATTACGTAATTTTCTTGAAGAAGCTGCAGGTATCTCAAAATATAAAGAGCGCCGCCGTGAGACCGAAAACCGTATCAGACACACCCGTGAGAACCTCGAGCGGCTATCGGATCTGCGTGAAGAAATAGATAAGCAGCTGGCCAGACTGCAGCGCCAGAGCCGCAGTGCCGAGCGTTATAAAGAATTAAAACAGGACGAGCGCGAGCTTAAAGCCGAGCACCTGACATTGCATTGGCGAGAGCTTAAAACCGAGCTTGATACCCGTGATAAAAAAATACAGGCCACTGAGACGTCACTGGAGCAGGTGATCGCCGAACAACGTTCGACTGAATCAGGCATCGAGTCGAACCGCCAACAGAGTACTGAATCAAACGAAGTACTGAACAATGTGCAGGCCGAATATTATCGACTGGGTGCTGACATCTCTGCAAAAGAGCAGAACATAAAACACCAGCAGGATTTATTGCAGCGCCAGCAAACTGATCTCGAGCAGATCGAAATCGCTTTGGCCGATGCTACTCAGGCGATACAGTCAGATAAAAAGGATGTGGAAGAATTCACCAATAATCTGGCAGATGAAGAACCGCAACTGATCGTGCTGAAAACGCAGGAAGAAGAGAGCACTGCTTCATTCCAGCAATCTGAACAGGCGATGCAGATCTGGCAGACGCAGTGGGATGAGAGTAATCAGCGTTATTCTGCAGAAAGCCAGAAAGCGCAGGTCGAACGCTCACGCATGGAGCAACTCGAGCGCCATGTTATGCAGTTGAAACAACGCCTGCAGAAAATTGATGTTGAAAAACAGGCGTTACGCGGTGAGAACCTGGAAGAACAGATTTCAGACCTGAACGTTCTGCTGAATAAATCCACAGAAGAAAAAGAAAGTAATGAGCAGCAGTTAACGGATGCCATCGCGCAGATCAGAGAAACACGAGAAAAGATTTCTACTGTTGAACAACAATCAGCGGATGTTCGCCGCAATGTTCACCAGTACCAGGGTAGTCTGTCTTCGATGGAAGCACTGCAGGAAGCGGCACTGGGTAAAACAGATAAAGCGGCGCAGCAGTGGCTGGAAAAAAGCGGCATCAACAAAAACGCGCGTTTTGCTGAACAGCTGGATGTGAAAGACGGCTGGGAACTGGCGGTTGAAACCGTGCTGGGTGATACGCTGGAAGCAGTCTGTGTGGATAGTATCGACCAGTTTTCATCAGCACTTAATAATCTGGAAAACAGCAATGTTTCATTGATCGAAAAAGGCCAGTCAAACACCTCTTCCGGTGCGACAGCAGGTATGTTGCTCGAACAGGTTTCGTCTGCTGTAGAACTAGGTCAGTTCCTGCATGGCATCCGCTATGCAGAGACACTGGACGAAGCATTAAAAATTCGTCATTCACTGGCTTTCGATGAAAGCATTATTACAAAAGACGGTATCTGGCTGGGTTCAAACTGGTTGCGCATCAGCCGTGACAACGATGCCAGCACAGGTGTTCTGGCGCGTGAAAACAGTATACGCGAGTGTCAGCAGCAGCTGTCTGAACTGGAAGCAAAAGCTGAAAAAATCAATCACGAACTATCTGAACTGCGTAGCAATCTGCAGAGCAAGGAACAGCAGCGTGAAGAAATTCAGGTACTGTTAAATACTATTCATTCGCGCCTGAATGAGATCAAAGCGCAGATCACTGCACGTGAATCTCGACATGAACATGTTACCAGCCGTGGCAAAGACCTTGATGCAGAACTGGAAGATACACAAAATTTAATTAGCAGTGATGAAGCAGATATAGAGTCAGCAACAAAAAGCCGAAATGCAGCTCTGGAAAATGCTGAAAAGATGGAGTCAGACAGAAAAGCATTACAGGGACAACGCGAAGAACTGCAGCAGGAATTGCAGCAGCATAAGACAAATTTACAGCAGCACCGTGAGCAGTCTCATCAACTGGCCATTCGTGTCGAAGGTCTGAAAACACGCCTCAGCGGTCTGCAGCATAATATTCAGCGAATGGAGCAGGCGCAGACAGCGCAGCTGCAACGCAAGCAGGAACTTGAATCGCTATTGTCGCAATCAACACAGCCAACAGAACAGCTGGAAGCTGAGTTAAAGGTTTTACTGGAGCAGCGACTAACCACGGAAGAAGCGTTGACAGAAGCAAGGCGCAAAGTGGAAGGTATTACACATACGCTGAGAAAACTCGAGCAGGAACGCAGTGAGTTCGAACAAAAATCACAGTCTGTTCGCAGCCAGCTGGAAAAATTACGCCTCGATAGCCAGGAAACACGCGTCCGCAGCAAAACCACGCTGGAACAATTGGCTGAGACCGGTTTTGAGTTAGAAGCGGTGCTTGCAACGCTCGCCGAACTAGAGGCAGAAAATGATCCAGCGACCAGTAAACAATGGGAAAACAGGCTGGCAGAAGTTGCACAGAAAATTTCACGACTCGGGCCGATTAACCTGGCCGCTATCGACGAGTATAAAGAGCAGTTTCAGCGCAAAGAATATCTGGATGAGCAGGACAGAGACGTTACTGCAGCACTGGAGATATTAGAGCAGGCCATCGCAAAAATTGATAAAGAAACACGCACGCGCTTTAAAGATACTTTTGATCATGTGAACTCGCGTATCAAAGAGATGTTCCCTAAATTATTTGGTGGCGGTATCGCCTATCTTGAAATGACGGGTGACGATCTATTGAGTACTGGCGTTTCCATCATGGCACGGCCGCCGGGTAAACGTATCTCAAATATTCACCTGATGTCAGGTGGTGAGAAAGCATTGACTGCGGTTGCACTGGTTTTTGCTATTTTCGAATTGAATCCAGCACCGTTCTGTATGCTCGATGAGGTCGATGCACCTCTCGATGAGGCCAACGTTGGCCGTTTCTGTCAGCTGGTAAAGGAGATGTCTTCACGGGTCCAGTTTATCTTTATCACGCATAATAAGACCACGATGGAAATGTCAGAGCACTTGAGTGGTGTCACCATGCGTGAATCAGGCGTATCTCGCCTGGTATCTGTCGATGTTGCCGAAGCGGCAACGATGGCTGGTGTAGGGGCTTAATCAGGTGGAATCTCTGCGATGGATTTTGCTGGCTGCAGGCATTATATTCGTAGTCGTGATCTATATTCTTGGCCGTAGTCGGCGCAAGCGTAACCATTCGATGGTAGATGAACTTGAAGACGATCTGCCCGAATTTTCAGCTCAGAACCTGGACGATGTTGATGAAGGCGTTGGCCAGGTAAGGATCATTACAAGTGCTGAGGCAGATGATGTTGCAGCAATGGATATCTCGGCTGGTGAGCAGCATGACGATCAGACAGAAACAGGCGGTGCGGATGACAGGGTCAACGATATCATCGTTTTGTATATCCTGCCCAAGTTGGATCAGATCTTGAGTGGTGCTCAGATCAACAGCTCAGCCCAGGCTATGGGATTAACTTTTGGTGAGATGAATATCTTCCACTATTTGGATGATGAACGCAGTGTATTCAGCCTGGCCAACATGCTGGAGCCTGGTTCTTTTGATGCCGACACTATCCATGACCTAAAGACCACGGGCCTGACTGTTTTTATGCAGCTGCAGGGTGATGATCCGCTTGATGATCTAACCGAGATGTTGCAGCGCAGTTACCAGTTAGCTGGACTGCTGGACGCGCGTTTATGTAACCACAAGCGTAAGCCGCTGACCGAACAGGATGCGGAGAATTATCGCGCACAGGTGAGAGCGTTTGTCGGCAGTGAAATGCCTGAACTCTCCAGTGAAACCTGAAAAACTGTTTAATCCGCAAATAAAATAAACACTTCTCTGTGGCCTCCGTGCCCCCTGTGGTAAAAAATAATAAAAATGCCCAGCTCAGTTAAAGTACAAGTCGAAAAGTTGCGTGAACAACTTCGATATCATTCTTATCAATATTATGTTTTAGATGATCCTGATATTCCGGATGCGGAATATGATCGACTGTACAACCAGCTGCTCGCACTCGAAGATAAGCATCCCGATCTGGTCACGACTGATTCACCAACACAGCGCGTTGGTTCTTCACCATTAACGGCATTTGATCAGATACAGCATCAGATGCCGATGCTGTCACTGGACAATGTTTTTAATGAGGAGGATCTGCAGGCATTTAGTCAGCGTATACAGGACAGATTGAAGATCAGTGATGACATCGAGTTTACGGCCGAGCCAAAATTAGATGGCCTGGCGATCAGCCTGCGTTATGAAGATGGTGAATTGATCTATGCCGCTACGCGTGGTGATGGCTCCACAGGTGAGAACGTTACTCAGAACATTCGTACCATGCGTTGTGTGCCGTTGCGGCTTTTAGGTGATGATTTTCCTCAGATACTGGAAGTGCGCGGTGAAGTGTTTATGCCGAAAGCAGGGTTTGAGAAATTAAATAAACTTGCGCGGCAAAACGATGAAAAAGAATTTGCCAACCCGCGTAATGCTGCTGCAGGAAGTCTGCGTCAGTTAGACCCTGAGATAACGGC
>DAOVJH010000103.1 GCA_030673345.1 Pseudomonadota bacterium | reverse complement strand
TTCCTGTGTTCTAACCTGGCCAGCGGCATCACCGGTGAAGTCATCTATGTTGATGCGGGTTATCATACTGCCGGCCTGATGGGCGACATTTCATAAAATCCCCGTCCTGTTCCAGCCAATAAAAAAGGACAGCTTTATAGCTGTCCTTTTTTATTGGCTGGAACTGTTCAAAAATATTTCCAGATATAATTTAGCTGCCTACAACAGGCGTGTTTCTTCACCTTCGAGCCGTGCGATAGTAACCGCGGCGCAAGAATCACTGAACACATTCACCGCAGTTCGGCACATGTCCAGCACACGATCAACCACCAGGATCAAACCGATAGCTTCTAGCGGCAAACCGATAGCAGCCAATATGATAGTGATCGCAACCAGGCTTGCCGATGGTATGCCTGCAACACCGATAGAGGTTAACAGCGCGACCAGAACGATGGTGAACTGGGTGGTTATGTCCAGTGAGATGCCGTAAGCCTGCGCTATGAACATCGCGGCTACGCATTCATATAAAGCGGTACCATCCATATTAATGGTTGCACCTAATGGCAGGGTAAAACCAGATACCTGGTTAGAAACACCTGCTCGATTTTCAACGCAGTCCATCGTAATAGGCAATGTAGCCGAAGAAGAACTGGTGGAAAACGCGGTCAACAATGCTGGCAGCATCGCTTTAAAGTGTTTCGTCGGAGAAACGCGGGCCAGATAACGCAATATAGCGGGAAGAAATAATAGTAAGTGCACACCCAGTGCCAGGATGACGCTCACGAAGAATAGCGCCAGAGGTTCAAAGGCATCAATACCAGACACCATGATTACTTTTGTAACCAGTGCAAAGACACCGATCGGCGCAAATTTCATAATGAGTTCGGTCATCATCATCATGATATTGAGCAGCCCCTGCCAGAAATTTTTATGCGCCTGTGCTGGAGCACCTTTTAACCTGGATACAAAAAAACCGAAGATCAGACTAAAAAAGATCAGCCCCAGCATCTGCCCTTCAGCAGCAGCTGTTACGATATTAGGCGGCACCATACGAAGCAACACCTCTGCAATATCGCCAGCCCCTTTGTCCCCTACATTGCTGACTACCTCCTCTGTCTGTGAGGAAAGACCTATGATATCGCGCGCAGGCTCACCATCGATGATGCCCGGCTGCAGCAGGTTGACGAAGAACAATCCAATCAATATAGCAACCAGGCTGGTAGAAGCGTAATACAGTATGGTTTTAGTACCCAGGCGGCCCAGAGTGTCGCTATTGAGACCCATCATACCGGTGATGATCGATGCCGTAACGAGAGGCACGATAAGCATCTTTAAGGCATTAAGAAATAATGTACCGAAAAAAACAAAGATAGAAAAGAAAGAGATGCCAAAGATCGTAGAAGATTCATCAAGGACGAGTCCTGTGACCACCGCAAGACCTAGCGCGATAAGTATCTGCCAGTGCAAAGCAATTTTATTCACTGCCACAACACACTCCTCTATTTAGATGACAGACACTCTGATCAGGTACCCGGGCTGTATATCGAACCCGAAGCAAAAACAAAGATCAGCGATCAGTTTGTTTTATTGACCAGGTTCATGTTTCTTTGGATGTCTGCAGACTCTTTGATCACGAGCAACGCACTAGAGAAGTCACGAATTGCATTTTCTCTTAGCGCTTCACTCTTCACGATATCCAGACGGCTCTGCAAAATATTGTCGGACAAATTCACTTTCTCCAGCACTATCAATGCAACATCACCGGAGATCAGATCAACCGCTTTCACAGACACTTCGCCCTCCGGCGCAAGCATCATATCGAATGCGTTATGCAAGATCGAGGGATCGCTTACTCGCACACTATCAGTGCGGCCCAGAGATGCTATGTTTTCGACTTTGATTCCATCATTTTTCAGACTATCGACTGACTCACCGGCTTTGATTTTTTCTTTAACATCTAATGCCGCGGCCATGGTCTGTTTATGACCAGCCTGTACTTTTAAAATATTTTCTATCCTGGAGCTCACGGTCTCTAGCGGAATGGCGGTTGCAGGAACGTGTTCATTCAGACGTACGACGACAACATGTGTCGGACTGATCTCGATGATGTCACTATTACTTCCCTGTTCGAGCACCAGCGCAGAAAAAGCAATATTCCGAACTTTCTCATTTTCTGCAATACCTTCGCCTTTTGATTGAGAGAAATAATCACTGGTTTTAACTTTGAGCCCGAGGTCTTCCACTACTACATCGAGATTGTCAGGATTTTCATAAGCAGTAGATGCAAGCCTCTCGCTCAAGTCATAAAATAACGACGCTACGCTGTCAGCTTTTATCTCGTCCTCGAATTCGTAACGTTTTACGCCTAATGGTATGGCGGCCTCACTTCGGATATCGGCAAGTTTAATTATGTGATAACCGAACTGTGTTTCGACCACATCACTGACGGCACCCTTTTCCATGCTGAACAATGCCTGCTCAAATGGTTTGACCATCTCACCTAAGGCAACCCAGTCAAGATCGCCACCATTGACCGCGGAACCTGGATCCTGCGAATGTTTTTTCGCCAGCTCAGCAAAATCAGCTCCCTGCTCCAGTTCTTTTCTCAGAGATTCGATCTTGATCTGTGCAGCTGCTTTATCGTCAGCGGTCTGAATCAGTATATGACTGGCTCTACGTTCTTCCCGACCCGCAACACTTGCTGCATAATCGTCATACATCTTTTTAATCATCTGTTCATCGATTTCGACATCAGCCGCTAATGCATCTGAAGTAATTTCGACATAATCAAGCTTCATTTTCTCAGGCATCATAAAACGCTGCAGATTAGTATCATAGTACTGCTTGATCTCTTCTGATGTAGATCCTGCGACAGTTGAGTAATGATCCAGATTAAATGTCAGTACGCTGATATCACGTGTTTGCTCGCTTAATGAAGCAAGCCTGTTGACATTTTCTTTGGTGACAAATGAAGAATTTACGATCGCTGATTGCATCTGCTGCAATCTTAATTCACTTCTCAGCGAATGCTCGTACATCGGTATATTCATTCCGATCGAAGCCACGCTTGCCTCAAAACGGTTACGGTCAAAAACACCATCAACCGTAAATAGCTGTCTGATTCTGTCACTCAAGATACCGTCAGAAATGCGGTAACCATTTTCGTAAGTCACCTCTTCGAGGAGACGCTGATTGATCATCTGTGTCAGAGTACGCTCACGCAGTACATTTTCATCTATTGAAAGCTTGCCACCGTTCTGACGCAGCATGGACTGACGCTGGATAGAAACCGAACGCTCAAATTCATTCGCTGTTATTTCCGAATCATTAACCTTTGCAGCATATCGTGGTCCTGAATCATCGAAATATGACTGGATGCCCCAGAGTGCGAAAGGCAGACCAATCAGCACAACGATAACAATACCTAACCAACCTTTAATACGATCATTGATAGCTTGTAACATAGTTTTTCTACTTTCTAGTTTGTTTTGTAAAAACCCGGAAATTTACAGGGATGAAGGATTATACCTAAATCACCGCGCTTTTATGATGTCAGGGGAAAATAATTTCTTGCACACGAGCAAACAGATACAGTCAGTGAAATAAAACTATCGGACGATTGAACCAAGTCTAATGAACTACACGATTCTGGAAATTTTTATAGAATATATTTATGACGCATGCCGCACAAGGCAACTTGTTAAGGTTAACCTCGATACGGCACAGTCTTAAATATGGCGGACCGGACGGGATTTGAACCCGCGACCTCCGGCGTGACAGGCCGGCATTCTAACCAGCTGAACTACCGGTCCGTACTTGGTGGGTGCTGAGGGAGTCGAACCCCCGACATTCGCCTTGTAAGGGCGACGCTCTACCAGCTGAGCTAAGCACCCATAACTTGGCTCCCTTGCGGAAGGCGCGCTAGTTTACTGCATCTTTTAGTGCTTTACCAGGCTTAAATGCAGGAACTTTTGCAGCAGCAATTTGAATCTCTGCGCCTGTCTGTGGATTGCGTCCTGTGCGTGCTGCACGGTCACGTACCAGGAATGTACCGAAGCCAACAACACCAACCTGTTCGCCTTTAGCAAGGCTGTCAGTGATTGTGCCAAGTACTGAGTCTACTGCACGTGCAGCATCAGCTTTAGTCATGCCTGTTGATTCTGCAACTGCATCTGTAAGTTCTGTTTTATTCATTGAATACTCCCATGTTCAGGTGATTTTTTTATAATAGACAAACGATGTAGAAGTTATTATTTTAATTTTGATTTCTGACCAAGATAATCAGGAACCAGGTAAAGGTTACTAGCAAAGTTTTACTAAGCGGGATTTATACAGTGAGTTAATCAGTGTGTCAACGCCAAACCTGCAAAAACACTGGTATTTCAGCGATTTTTACAAATAAAAAAGCCAACGCATTGATAAATGCGTTGGCTTACTTAGACACAAAGTAAAGAAGTAATTAGCTATATAATAATAAGTTATATGTAGCAAATACTGCTATACGGTTTCTGACAGGAAAACTAGTGTCGCAACGTGGTTTCCGCTTTTTTATTTTTTGCAGAACTTGAAGACTTTTCACCACCTTTCTCAGCATCTTTTAGTGGCTCAGGCATTTCAGTTAATGCGATCTCCAGCACTTCATCAATCCAACGCACTGGTTTCACATCAAGTTTACTTAAAATATTTTTTGGAATCTCCACCAGATCTTTCTCATTTTCATGCGGGATCAAGACAGTCTTAATGCCTGCACGATGAGCCGCCAGCAACTTCTCTTTTAACCCACCGATAGGTAAAACTTCACCGCGCAAGGTAATCTCACCCGTCATGGCAACGTTCGCATTGACCGGTTTCCTGGTTATCGATGAGGCCAGTGCCGTACACATTCCAACACCGGCACTTGGGCCATCTTTTGGCGTTGCGCCTTCAGGCACGTGCACATGGATATCGATACTGTCCTGAAAATCAGGTTGCAGACCGAGGGTAGATGCACGGCTGCGAATAACAGTCATCGCGGCCTGAATTGACTCCTGCATCACATCACCGAGCTGACCTGTATAGGAAAGCTTGCCCTTGCCTCTCATGACCGCAGATTCGATAGTTAATAGTTCACCACCGACCTCTGTCCACGCCAGGCCGTTAACCTGACCGATCTGATCATTGTCTTCGGCAACACCATAACGGAAGCGTTTAACACCGAGATATTTTTCCAGTGTTTTTGGCGTTACCTTGGTAACAGAATCTGCTTTCTTCTTGTTAAGTACAACTTCCTTAACGACTTTACGACAGATCTTGGCGATCTCACGCTCGATACTGCGCACACCTGCTTCACGTGTGTAATAACGAACGACATCGCGCAGAGCTGCATCTGTAATTTGCAGTTCATCGTCTTTCAGGCCGTTATTTTTCTGCTGTTTTGGCAATAAATAATTCTTTGCGATCTCCACTTTCTCATCTTCTGTGTAACCAGGCAGACGAATCACTTCCATACGGTCTAACAATGGACCGGGGATATTCATACTGTTAGCAGTAGCAACGAACATGACATCTGAAAGGTCGAAATCAACTTCCAGGTAATGGTCGGCAAACGTATGGTTTTGCTCAGGGTCCAACACTTCCAGTAATGCTGAAGCTGGATCCCCTCGAAAATCAGCTGCCATCTTGTCGATTTCATCGAGCAGGAACAGTGGATTACGTGTGCCCACCTTGCTCAGATTCTGAATGATTTTTCCAGGTAAGGAGCCGATATAAGTACGGCGGTGACCACGGATCTCGGATTCATCACGTACACCACCCAGTGCCATACGCGTGTATTTACGATTGGTCGCTCTTGCGATGGAACGCCCTAATGAGGTCTTACCAACGCCTGGAGGACCTACCAGACATAATATCGGGCCCTTTAACTTCTTCACCCGCTGTTGCACAGCGAGGTATTCCAGTATACGTTCTTTAACTTT
>DAOVJH010000188.1 GCA_030673345.1 Pseudomonadota bacterium | reverse complement strand
GGTATTACGTGAGGGTAACTCTGACCGCCGTGTGGCAGCTCCGGTTAAAGAATACGCTCAGAAACACCCGCATCGCATGGGTGAGTGGTCTGCAGATTCAAAATCACACGTCGCTTCTATGCGTGACGGTGATTACTACTCGAGTGAGCAGTCGGTCGTTATCGAAGCTGAAGATGATCTAAAGATTAGCCTGCATAGTGATGCAGGTGAAACGATCGAACTTAAAGCATCAACACCGGTTCAGGCGGGTGAGGTTGTCGATTCCTCGGTGATGAACCGTAAAGCATTGTGTGCGTTTTTTGAAGAAGCGGCGCAGGATGCCAAAGCACAGGATGTCTTGTTATCGCTGCACCTGAAAGCGACCATGATGAAGGTCTCTGACCCGATCATGTTCGGCCACGCGGTCAATGTTTATTACAAAGACGTGTTTGCAAAACACGCAGCAACATTCGAAAAGATCGGTGTCGATACACGTAATGGCCTGGGTGATGTCTACGCGAAGATCGCTGGCCTTCCTGATGCAGAGCGAGCAGAGATCGAAGCGGATATACAGGCGGTGTACAAGACACGTCCTGAACTGGCGATGGTTGACTCTGACAACGGCATTACCAACCTGCATGTACCCAGTGATGTTATCGTCGATGCTTCTATGCCTGCGGCGATACGCTCATCTGGTCAGATGTGGGGACCGGACGGCAAGTTAAAAGATACCAAGGCGATGATTCCTGATCGTTGTTATGCGGGCATCTACCAGGCGACCATTGCCTTCTGTCAAAAGCACGGCGCATTTGATGTGACCACCATGGGTAATGTCAGCAACGTTGGCCTGATGGCACAGAAAGCCGAAGAGTACGGTTCACATGACAAGACTTTCCAGATTCCTGCGAATGGTGTGGTTAAAGTGACCGATACTGCAGGAAATACCCTGATGGAACATAACGTCGAAGAAGGCGATATCTGGCGTATGTGTCAGTGCAAAGATCTGCCGATTCAGGACTGGGTTAAATTAGCGGTAAACCGTGCGAGGGCGACCGGTCAGCCTGCAATATTCTGGTTAGACAAAAACCGTGCGCATGATGCTAATCTGATCGCGAAAGCAGAAACCTACCTTAAGGATCACGATACCGACGGCCTTGAAATCAGGATCATGGCGCCGGTCGATGCGATCAATTACACCCTGGAACGGGTTAAAGCCGGTGACGATACTATCTCAGTAACGGGTAACGTATTACGTGATTATCTGACTGATCTGTTCCCGATTTTAGAACTGGGTACCAGTGCGAAGATGTTATCTATCGTGCCATTGCTTGCTGGCGGCGGCCTGTTCGAGACGGGTGCCGGGGGATCAGCGCCGAAGCAGGTCACACAGGTAGTGGAAGAAAACCACCTGCGCTGGGATTCACTCGGTGAGTTCCTGGCACTGGCAGTCTCTATCGAAGACCTCGCGCAGAAAACCACTAACGATAAAGCGAAGGTGCTGGCTGCTGCTTTAGATAAAGCAAACAGCATGTTCCTCAACAATAATAAATCACCCTCACGCAAGACCGGTGAACTGGATACTCGCGGCAGCCATTTCTACCTGGGTATGTACTGGGCGCAGGCACTGGCAGAGCAGAGCGATGATGAAGAATTACAGGCACTGTTCACGCCTGTCGCAAAACAATTGACCGACAATGAGAGCAAGATCGTTGCCGAGTTAGCCGAAGTGCAGGGCAAACCGGCGGATATCGGCGGTTACTACCGTCCGGATAAAGCGCTGGCATCGAGTGTGATGCGTCCTAGCGCTACGTTAAACGCGGTTATAAATAGTATTTAGTCGTTTGCAGCGTATTAGATGTTCGTTCGAATAAATTCGTACCTACAAGAAACATCGTAACGAACATATTCAACCTGTAGGTGCGAATTCATTCGCACGCTTTAACGAGTTAATAATTACGATAAATCACAAGGACGTGATCATGAGTTATAACAATTTACAAAAAGGCCGCTTTTCAGAGGTTGGTCGAATTTACTTCGTAACTACCGTTACATATAAGAGAGAAAAGCTATTCAGCGATTTCACTCTCGCACGTACCATTATCAACACCATGAAACGCCTACATAATGATGATTATGTAGATTCACACAGTTGGGTTGTTATGCCAGATCATCTACATTGGTTACTTCAATTAAATGATAAGCATGATTTGCCATCAGTAATGAAAAGTTTTAAAGCAATATCAGCGCGTTCCGTGAATCAGTACTTAAATAGACAGGGCCAAGTTTGGCAGAAGGCTTATTTTGACCGTAGTTTGAGACAGGAAGATGATGTCAAACAAGTGTCGCGTTATATAGTTGCAAACCCGTTGCGGGCTGGACTCATTGAAAACATCGGGGATTATCCGCACTGGGATGCGGTTTGGTTGTGAGATTGGTTTTATATATTAGATGTTCGTGCGAATGCCAAAAGGATAATGCAGCGCACCTACAAAAAAACACCGTAACGAACATATTCAACCTGTAGGTGCGAATTCATTCGCACATCGGTGTTATTATTGATGAATGGATATCAAGTTAGAAAAAGAAAACATCCAGTCACATGTCGATAAAGGCAATTATCATGCAGGCATCAATCTCGCCATTTCTGCGATGAACGAATGCCGGCGAAATAAAGACCAGGCCGGGGTTGATGAATTTATCGATTTCATCCGGACTATTGTAGACAGGCTCGCAGACGAGTTCGGTAGCCGGAAAAACTGAGAACGCTTTCTATATAAACACGTCATTCCGGTATGTTCGTGACCGGAATCCATGCGATCAATAATAGATTCCGGCTAGAGACGTGTGGAATGAGCCTATTTTTACTGGCTTAAACTACCTGACCGGCGCACCAGCCCGACGACCACGCCCACTGGAAGTTGTATCCACCCAACCAGCCGGTGATATCGAGAACTTCCCCGATAAAGTACAGACCTGTAGTCTTGTTTGATTCCATGGTCTTCGAAGAGATCTCATTACAGTCGATACCACCTAATGTGACTTCTGCAGTACGGTATCCTTCGGTGCCATTCGGTTTTATCTTCCACTGTTGCAATCGTTTCGCTGTTTGTCTGATGCGATCTCTGGATAACGCCTGGAGTGGCTGATCCAGTGATTCCTGTTCGAACAAGGCAGCGACAAGACGTTTAGGTAATAACTCTGAAAGGACTGTTTTTAATTTGATGTTCGGCTGAACTGATTGACGCGTGGTTATTGTCTCAGCAACATCGATATCAGGTAACAGGTTGATAGTAATTTCTTCACCCGCTTTCCAGTAGGAGGAAATCTGTAAGATCGCCGGTCCGCTTAAACCGCGGTGTGTAAATAAGATGTTTTCTTTGAATTGAATACGCTCATTACCGACATCACATCCGACAGAGATTCCAGAAAGCGTTTCGAGTTTGTCTTTATCATGCGGCTGCAGTGTAAAAGGAACCAGTCCCGGCATGGTAGGCCAGATGTGATGACCGAACTGCTCTGCAATCTTATAACCCAGCGGGCTGGCACACATCCTGGGGATGGATAGCCCGCCACTGGCGATGACCAGTGAGGTCGCTGAGAAGTTACCTGAAGATGAATGTACGACAAATGTTTCAACGTCTGTCTTATCGATATCATTAATTTCGCTGTTAAGCAGAATTTTTACATTTGCCTTTTTACATTCTGCAAGCAACATATCGAGGATATCTTTGGCGCTGTCATCACAGAATAGCTTGCCCAGATCCCTTTCATGGTAGGGTATCTGGTATGTATTGACCAGGGCGATAAAATCCCACTGTGTATAACGGCTGAGAGCTGATTTACAGAAATGCGGATTATGCGAGATAAAATTGCCTGCATCAACATCCATATTGGTAAAATTACATCGTCCGCCGCCAGACATAAGTATTTTTTTACCTGCTTTATTCGCATGATCAAGTACGATGACGTTACGTCCTCGCTTGCCTGCTTCGATAGCGCACATTAATCCCGATGCACTGGCGCCGATGATCAATACGTCTGTTTGTCTTGTTTTACCTGCCATGACAGCGGATTTTATACAGCGTAAACAACTATAGCTATATTTATTAACCCGCAGCATTAATTAACACCATGAGTATCACAAAAGCACACAACCTGATCTGTCCTATCGATGGTGTAAGACTGGAACAAAAAGATAAGCAGATGGTCTGTGACAATGGTCATAGTTTTGATATCGCTCGTCAGGGTTATATCAACCTTTTGCCAGTACAGCATAAACGTTCAAAACAACCCGGTGACAGCAAAGCCATGGTTCTGGCCCGAACACAGTTTTTAGAT
>DAOVJH010000290.1 GCA_030673345.1 Pseudomonadota bacterium | reverse complement strand
CATGAAGCAGGCGGTTAAAGAAGGTCTGTTATATCTGATTCCTGAGCCAAAGAGTCCTCATGGTGTTGATGTTAGCCCTGACGGAACGCATCTTATTATTGCCGGTAAACTTGATAGTCATGCCTGGGTTTATAGCTGGGATAAGATCAAGAAAGCTATCGACAACAAGACTTTTGAAGGTAAAGATGATTACGGTATTCCTATCATCGCACTGAAAACTGCTCTACATAAGCAGGTTCAAGTTGGTTTAGGTCCACTTCATACGCAGTATGATTCCAAAGAATGTGTGGTTTATACCTCCATCTATGTAGATTCAATGGTAACCAAGTGGGACTACTGTGAAGGCAAGGTTCTGGATCAGATTCATATCCATTACAACATCGGTCACTTGATGACAATGGAAGGTGACTCAGTTTCTCCTGACGGTAAATATCTTGTTGCATTAAACAAGCTGGCAATCGACCGTTTTAATCCTGTTGGACCGTTGCATCCACAGAATCACCAGTTGATCGATATCAGTGGTGACAAGATGGAACTGCTGTACGATATGCCACTTCCATTAGGCGAACCGCATTACGTAGTAGCGATCAAAGCTGATAAGTTGAAACCTGCTGTACGTTACAAGTCTGGCTGGAATAGTCGTACAGACAGTCGATCTGAATATAAAACTCGTGCAGGTCGTGAAAAGGTCGTACGTAAAGACGGTGTCGTACATGTTTATGGAACAGTGATTCGTTCACACATCACCCCTGAGATTATCCAGGTTGAAGAAGGTGAAACCGTTTCTGTCCATCTGACTAACCTGGAACGTGCGGAAGATGAAACACACGGTTTTGCGGTGTATAGTGAAAACGTGCAGTTGTCTCTCGAACCGGGTAAAACGGCAACAGCGACATTCAAGGCTGAAAAAGCGGGTGTATACCCTTATTACTGTACAGAGTTCTGTTCAGCACTTCACCTTGAAATGCAGGGTTATCTGCTGGTAACACCGAAAGGTTATAAAGCTAAAGATGCCAAGATACAAGAAGGGCAGACTTATACCAAAGCTGATTATGACAAGCAGGTGAAAACCAATGTCGATACTCAGGCGGTTATTGATTCGGTAGTCGGATTTATCACCAGTCATAACTACAAGGACTTCCCTGAAGTAGTCGCACTGGTTGAAGATGCGACCGATCAGTTAGGTTTTGCTGCTGAAGCTCAGAAGAAAGCTGAAGGTTATGCTGCGAAAGGTGACTACCAGAATGGTACACTGTGGGCTGGCCAGCATTGGCAGTATCAGGTTAAGACCGCTGATATGGGTCTACGCGCTAAAACCTTCCTGGAAGAGCATGGTGCGGTTAAAGTTAAAAAATAGTTATAAAACTATTTAATTAGAAGTTGATGGGGGGGCATTTATGCCCCCCCTGTTTAGTTTAAAAAAAGAAAATCCCTCACAAAATAAGGTGAAATTATGAAGATATCCAAAGTAATAGTTCCTGCTGTATTTGCTGCTCTGTCATTGACTGTGTCAACGACTGTACTGGCCGATGGCGCTGACCTGTACAAGAAAAAAACATGCTGGTCATGTCATGGTAAAGATGCCAAGAGCCCCATCATGGGAATGTACCCAAAACTGGCCGGGCAGGGTGCGGATTATGCCTTCAACCAGATGAAAGATATCAAATCCGGTAAGCGCAATAATGGGCAATCATCTGCTATGAAAGGCGTTATGGGTCTGGTCAATGAAGCTGAAATGCGTGAAATCGCTGACTGGCTGGCAACATTGAAATAATTATTAAACTATCGCACTGTGCTTGGCTTTGATTAAGGTCAAGCACATTAGTGTTTCATTATGTTCTAATCGGGCTTGTCGTTCTAGATAAGATGTGCCTGGGATTGATTGTCTATAGATTTTATATAGATTGTGTCCATGCATAATAATTAACCCCTGTGTTCAGGGATATACTGAGCCATAAATATACTGAGAAAACGTTATGAAATTTAAATTATTATCACTAAGCAGTTGCCTGGCTTTTGCTCTGGTTTTTGCCAATGCAGCCCAATCTGCTGAGTCTGGTCAGGCGAAAGATGTTAAAGACTGGAATAAGGCCGGTGGTGAAAAGACCGAAGCGATGCTCCTCAAACCTGACCATGAACGCGGCATCTTAGTATATGAAGTCTGTTCTGCCTGTCATCTGCTGGAAGGCTGGGGCGGTAAGGACGGTACTTTCCCGCAGATCGCCGGGCAGCATAAAAACGTGCTGATCAAACAACTGGCAGATATTCGTGCGAAGAACCGGGATAACCCGACCATGTACCCGTTTGCTCTGGATGAGCAAATCCTGGCTGTCTCTGGCTTCAAGCATGGCGAAATAAATCCTGCTCAGCTGGTCGCAGATGTAACAGCATATTCGGCACAGCTACCGATGAACCCGGATAATGGTAAGGGAACATGGAACGAACTTTTCCCGGAGTTTGCACAGGGTAAAAAGTTATATGACGACAACTGTGTAGAGTGTCATGGTAAAAATGGCGAAGGCGATGATGAGAAGTTTTATCCCAAGATCCAGGGTCAGCATTATGCCTATATGATGCGCCAGTTTGAGTGGATTCGGGATGGTAAACGCCGCAACGCGAATCCTGATATGGTAAAACAGATCAAGAATTTTTCTGATAAGGATATGAAGATGGTGGTTAACTACGCTTCACGTCTTAAGGTGCCTAAGGAAGATCTTGCTCCTTCGGTCGACTGGCAGAATCCGGACTACGATTGATTTGTACGATTGATCCATCAATGATCCGCCAGGACTCCCGTCTATACGGGAGTCCTGCGCTATGACTGCTAATTAGGGCCACTACGGGCCGGTCGATAATGGCCGGCTATTGTTTATTTCAGCTTGATTCAACAAGGTAACATTCATGAGTGCAGCGTCTTTTAACAAACAGACCTTAACCGTTGGAATTCTCTCTCTTATCGGTATAGGTTTATTGGCTGTTATCTTCTATAGCTCTATCTGGTGGGTTTCTCTGACAGCGCCCAATTACCCAGAAGAATCTTTTCCTGACGGTGTCCGCATAGAGTTCCATATCAATGGTGTATTCAACGGTTGTACCTTACAGAAAAAGGTTGAGATTCAGGAAGATGAAGCGCTCGATTGTGTACATGAAATGGATACCATCAATCACTACGTCGGCATGTATCCTATCGCAGCTGGTGGGCCGTTAGAAAGAGGCTTCGGACAGTTCCTGGTAGTTTTCATGATGGT
>DAOVJH010000327.1 GCA_030673345.1 Pseudomonadota bacterium | reverse complement strand
GCTCTCTTATCCCGGCCTAAAAAGACATCCTTAAATTGCACCATGCCAGCATTCGTAAACAGCAGGGTTGGGTCATTACCCGGCACCAGCGAACTGCTTGATACGACTTCATGGCCCTTTTCTTTAAAAAACGTGAGGAATGCCTGCCTTAATTCTGCGCTTGTTTTCATATTATAAAATACTTTAAGAATATATATTAACTGATTGATTTAATTAACTTACCACTCTGTATATCGCATCAAGTGAAAAGCCGCGATATTGCAAAAAACGTATTCGTTTTGCCTTATCGTTATAATCCTCAACAGGATTATTTTTGTATTTTTTCAAGTATTGCTGTTCCAGTGTTTGCTGCCAGTTTTCATCACCTGCCTGCAGATAATCATCGACAATACTTTCTTTTACGCCGCGTTCATTTAATTCGATTGAGATACGAATCGGGCCAAATCCTTTGAGCTGACGCATTCGGATATACGCTTCGGCGAAACGCTCATCGGATAACCAGCCTCCCTTCTGCAACTCGATAATTGCCTGCTCGATTTCAGTCTCATCAAAATCACGCTTCTTCAGCTTGTCACGAATCTCGAACGCGGAATGTTCACGTCGTGACAGTAACCTTACAGCAACGGATTTAGCACTCAAGAGTTATACCAGACCATATTGTAGATATTAAAAACTCCCGTTGTACGGGAGTTTTGTCTAAATAATAAAATACTGGCACCCCATCTGTAACAGGCAGTAACGTCGGTTATACCTGTATCGCGCAGGCATCGCGGAATAAAGTTCCGCTCCTACAATCTATTACATATTTTGTAGGAGCGGTTTCGTGAACCGCGATGCCTGAGCCAATCAGGTTTAACCAGGCGCTAGATAATACTATTTCTATGCCTCTTCCAGCACACCTTCTTCAACCGCACCCAGCTCAGCCTCTTCATTACTGGCTTTTGGCTTGGTCAATAATTTATCACGCAAGGTCTTTTCGATGGTATCAGCAATATCAGGGTTCTCTTTCAGGAAGATGCGTACTTTTTCCTTACCCTGGCCAATCTTATCGCCATTGTAGCTGTACCATGCACCGGCTTTCTCGATTAACTTGTGCTCTACACCCAGATCGATTAACTCACCTTCATGTGATATGCCTTCACCATAGAGTATCTCAAAATGAGCCAGCTTGAATGGCGGCGCCACTTTGTTTTTAACCACTTTGACCTTGGTCTCATTACCAACGATCTCATCGCCTTTCTTGATGGCGCCAATACGACGGATATCCAGACGGACTGATGAATAGAATTTAAGTGCGTTACCGCCAGTGGTGGTTTCCGGACTGCCGAACATAACACCGATCTTCATACGGATCTGGTTGATGAAGATAACCAGTGTGTTCGAGCGTTTGATGTTACCGGTTAATTTACGCAGCGCCTGTGACATCAGACGTGCCTGCAGACCCATATGTGAGTCGCCCATATCACCTTCGATTTCAGCTTTTGGTGTTAGCGCTGCTACCGAGTCAATGACCACGATATCGACCGCACCTGAACGAACCAGCATGTCGGTAATCTCAAGCGCCTGCTCACCAGTATCGGGTTGTGATACCAGCATTTCATCGATGTCCACACCGAGCTTTCCCGCATAAACAGGATCAAGTGCGTGCTCCGCATCAACAAATGCTGCAGTACCGCCTGCTTTCTGCATCTCTGCGATAACGTGTAATGTTAAGGTTGTTTTACCTGATGATTCAGGTCCATAGATCTCGACTACGCGGCCTCTTGGCAGGCCACCTATGCCCAGTGCAATATCAAGGTTAAGGGAACCCGTTGATACCGTCTCGATGTTAGGAATCGCGCCTTCATCACCCATGCGCATGACAGATCCTTTGCCGAATTGACGTTCAATTTGAGATAAAGCGGCAGCCAGTGCCTTCTTACGATTGTCGTCCATTAATAGCTCCTCTGATAGTATTTGTTGTAATAATTGCGCGAACGATTATCACATAGATAAAAGCCAGCAGATAGCCCTCAGCTATTGAAAGTGACAGGTTTTTTAAATGTTTTAGTTGTTTTATTTCCACAAAAAAAATATGAGAACAAAATCAATGGTTTCCCTCCCTCACTACCGGATGCATACACACTGAATTCAACTGACAAACAAGCTAAACTGCCAATCAATTGATACGCCGTTTTTTCTGCTCCAGATTGACGCTTGCCTTATGACAACAAAAACCCTGTTTTCCATCATAGAGTCTTCAGCCCACCCTAATCTCACCGAGATTTATACTGCGCTGGGAATCAAAGAGAGCAAGATCAACTCGATGCGCAAAGCGATTGCCGAATTAAAAAAACAACAACCCGAATTTATCGTTGCAGAATTCTTCTACGGTTATGGCAACAACTACGCGGGGGTAAACATCAGCAACCTGGATGTTTTGCTGTACAGCCTGCAGAAATATTCTGCCGACACCAAAGTGATCGTACTGGTGGATAAAGAGGAGTTTCAATACGTTGGCAAACTAAATGAAATCATTAAGTTGCACGATGTACTTAAATTTCCCATTAATAAAGATCATATGCGAAAATCGTTGAGCTGACTTTTATTACAGACATTTTCAGTCATCGACTGAAGGCCTGACTTTGAGCCTTAGCGGACCTTAGAAACTTTAAAAGCTTGAACCGCAGAGGCACGGAGGGCGCAGAGAAAAGCTAAAAATGCTTCAAATGTCATCCTGACTGAAGCACAGCGTAATGGAAGGATCTTATGCACCATGCCAATCATAGTGCACACGTCCCAAGATCCTTCACTGGCGTTCAGGATGACAGCAAATAAAAAAAGGCTTTT
>DAOVJH010000274.1 GCA_030673345.1 Pseudomonadota bacterium | reverse complement strand
CCCTGTGAGATAGGCATCCCAAAAGAAGATGGCGGTGATAGTGAACCAGATGGCGGCTGCCCGGTAAAAATACATATACCGGAGATGCTGCACCTGGTCGGCGAAGGTAAATTCAGGCAGGCATTTGATCTGATCAAAGAATCCAATCCCCTGCCTAATGTCACCGGCCGCGTCTGCCCACAGGAGATTCAGTGTCAGGGCGTCTGTACACTAAACCAGCGGCCCATAGAGATCGGACAGGTCGAATGGTATCTGCCGCAGAGCGAAAAAGTACTCAACCCGGACGCCAATTACACCATCGCTGACTTTGAAAACCCCTGGGCAAAAGCAGAAAAACCGCCCATCGCGATCGTCGGTTCCGGCCCCGCCGGTATGATCAATGCTTACCTGCTGGCAAAAGAAGGCTACCCTGTTACCGTGTTCGAAGCCTTCCACCAACTCGGCGGTGTATTGCGTTACGGTATTCCCGAATTCCGTCTACCGAATGAACTGATCGACGACGTAGAGAAAAAAATAAGCAACCTCGGCGGCAAGTTTGTAAGCAACTTTATCGTCGGTAAAACAACGACACTCGAAGCACTGAAACGTGCAGGCTTCTGGAAGATATTCATCGGAACCGGTGCCGGCCTTCCCCGTTTTATGAACGTGCCGGGTGAGCACATGAACGGCATCCTTTCAGCCAATGAATTCCTTACCCGCGTCAACCTGATGAAGGCGCACCTGGAAGAATATGAAACACCATTACCAAAAGTCAGGGGTAAACAGGTCATCGTCATCGGCGGCGGCAACACCGCGATGGATGCTGCCCGCACCGCCTGTCGACTTGGCGGCAATATCACCATCGTTTATCGCCGTACTCAGGACGAGATGCCAGTACGTGTTGAAGAACTTCACCATGCTACCGAAGAAGGCATCAATCTGAAACAGCTGCGCGCACCGCGTGAGTTTATCGGCAATGACAAAACTCATTTTGTCACCCATACCAATCTCGATGTGATGGAACTGGGTGAGCCCGATGCCTCTGGTCGACGGCGTCCAATGGTTACCGGAGAAACCGAAGAGATGAAGGTTGATCTTGTCATCATGGCACTTGGCAACAGCTCCAACCCCATCGTCAAAGATGCCGAGCCGGAACTCAAAACCAGCAAATGGGGAACCATCGAGGTTCGAGCCGGTTCGCAAGAAACATCGATGGATAATGTCTATACTGGCGGCGATGCCAACCGCGGCGGCTCTACCGCCATCAAGGCTGCAGGTGATGGTATGCAGGCAGCAAAACAGATCGCCGAGGCATGTCCCTTCACTGCGGGCGAGATCAAATCGCTGGTAGCAACCGCCGAAGCTTATACGCACAAGGGTCAGGCGCCGCAGCGCATCCTTGAGAGAATCGAGCTAGCTGAAGCGGTGGTCGAACTCGTGGTCTATTCACCGTTAATCGCAAAAGCAGCCCGTGCCGGCCAGTTTGTGCGTGTGCTTGCCTGGGAAAAAGGCGAACTGGTTCCGATGACCCTGGCAGACTGGGATGTTGAAAAAGGCACCATCACACTAGTCGTACAGGGACTTGGAAGTACTTCGATGAAGATTAACCAGATGCAGGTCGGTGATGCTTTTGCCGGTATTGCAGGCCCTCTCGGTCTGCCCAGCAATCTGCACCGTTACGAGAATGGCGAAACAGTGGTCTTCACTGCCGGCGGTGTCGGACTGCCACCAGTGTTTCCGATCATGCGAGAACATCTGTCTATGGGCAACCATGTCACCCTGATCGCCGGCTTCCGTAACAGAGATATGATGTTCTGGGATGAAGCCGATGGCCGTGTCAGTTTATTGCAAGCGGAATACCCTGACCTGCTGGATGTGATCTACACCACAAATGACGGCAGTTTCGGTATCAAAGACTTTGTTACCGGCCCGCTGCAGGAACTGATCGACAAGATGAAAGATGGCAGCGGGCGGACGGTAGGCGAAGTGGTCACTATCGGTCCGCCGATGATGATGCGCGCAGTCAGCGACCTGACCAAACCCTATGGCGTAAAGACGGTGGCAAGCCTTAACTCCATCATGGTCGACGCTACCGGCATGTGCGGCGCATGCATGGTACCGGTAACCATCGATGGCAAAATGGTGCGCAAACATGCCTGTATCGATGGCCCTGAGCTGGACTCTCATATCATCGACTGGGACAAATTCCTGCCGCGGTTTATGCAGTTCAAACAACAGGAAGATGAGAGCAAGGTTCGACACGGCTTCGCTTGAAACAGGACGGTTTCCGCATCGATCATCTCGCTCACCTTAATGACAACATGCTTCTATAGCAGAGGTAATACACCTGTCAGCAATCAGAATAATGCTGACTTTTCACCTCTGTGACTTTTTGACATAAGACAAGTTGCACATCAAATATTCCTCTACAATCGATCGAATATTCTATTTTAAGGCAACAGTAGAGGGTGAGAATTATGGCCAGTCCTAAAAAGAAAGCGGTTAAAAAGAAAGTCGTTAAGAAGAAGTCTGTCAAAAAGAAAACCGCTAATAAGAAAGCCACAAAAAAAGCGAAAATAACCAATAGCAAAATTAAAGTAACGCTTGAACAGCGGCATAAAATGATCTGTGAAGCGGCCTACTACATCTCATTAAACCGCACATATGAAACGGTTAATCCGACTGAAGACTGGTTACAGGCAGAAGCCGCCGTCAGTAAGATATGCACCATACATAGTAAATAAAAACCGATCTCTACAATAAATCAAGACTAATTCTATTGATTGATATCGTGGTTATGCTACTGTTTAGATATGCCACATAGCCCCGAGCAGGTAATACAGATGAAAATGAGACCAAACAAAAGATATTTAACCGCGATAATCGTCTTAGTAAGCAGTTTTTCAGCAGCACCGGTGCTTGCAGAGTGGTATGTAAACAAGTCGGAAGGTCATTACAGACCACAGGTATACCATAATGATAAATTCGGCGATTTCCCGCCGGCTGATATCGATCAGAAACTGTTCGGACACCTGAACAAAGAAGCACAAGAAGCAGAAGCAAGTAAACCGAAAACTGATAACACAGCAAGCACTTCGAGCAGTAACCTGCCTGCCCCTGCCAGCAACACCCAGATACCAAACCCGGCAGCGAACTATTCAGCTCAAAACTATCAGCAACCTGCTTACAGAAGAAACTACAGACAGCCAAATAAGCAGAGATACAACCGCAATACGAATTCAAGCGCCCCCTGGAATAACAACCGTTCAAGTTTCAGTGGTCCATGGAATAATAATGGCTCCAGTTTCAGCGGGCCATGGAATAACAATGGCTCCAGTTTCGGTGGTCCATGGAATAATAACGGCTCTAGCTTTAGCGGCCCCGGGAATAACAATGG
>DAOVJH010000314.1 GCA_030673345.1 Pseudomonadota bacterium | reverse complement strand
GCTAAATGGGCACCCCTGCTTTTCAGGGGCGTAGCTGTTGTGGCGGCCTTTTCTGGGTACTCTTTTGGGCTGTAGCAAAAGAGTGCCTCGCCAGTGGGGCGAGACCCACAAAGCCTAACGAAAAACCAACCGTAAATATCATTCAACCTAACCACAACTCAATCAGCACTTGCTAAACCTGCCAAAAGATCGCGGAATAAAGTTCCGCTCCTACAGGTGAGCGGCATCGCCCACGGCGTGAGGACCGCAAAGCCTAATAAAAAGTACCAGGAAAATGCCAATAAAAGAAAAGTTAAGAGGACTACAAAAAAAAGAAGAAATCAATCTTTCCCGTAATGCTTATGCTCCTTACGCCGCCTACCCGCCTTCTGCGTAATCACACCCTGAATCACATCCTGCCCCGGTATCTCCACCGTGTCGTATAGATCATTCAGCGGCTGCAGATAATACTTATCATCGACGATGCGTAACTGGCGAAAGATATACTCGTTTTTGTATTCAGCCATCACATAACAGCCGTCACGAATTGCGCCTGCCGGGTCGATGATAATAACCGCACCCTCGGCAAATTCTGGCAACATGCTGTCGCCCAACACGCGCAATGCAAACGGCTCACTCGCCGCGCAACCACCACTAGATTCCATAAAACCACCTATTAAGAATATCCGCCTATTATACCTATTCAAAGCCACATATTATCAACATAAAAACACCCACTTTAGCCACCTGCAAACAGTCGTAGAAGCGTGTAAAATACGCGCTTTCTTTCTCAGCCAAATACCGAATCCATGTCAGATAAGATCACCCAAAAAAAGTTTGTTTCCCTCGTCTACACCATCACTGATGATGATGACAATATCCTGGAGCGTATCGATATGCCTATCCAGTACATTCAGGGTGCAAAGAGCCAGGTTATCGAAAAGATCGAAATCGCCCTTGATGGCCATGAAACAGGCGATCTGGTTCATGTCACATTAAGCCCTGAAGAAGGTTTTGGCGCACATCAGCCTGAACTTACCTTCTCTGATGACATTAACAACGTACCGCCGCAATTTCATTCGATCGGTGCTGAAGTCGAATTCCAGAACGATCAGGGCGAAAGCAAGATTTTTCGGGTCACTGCTATCGAGGATGGAAAATTGACCGTCGATGGCAATCATCCATTTGCTGGCAAATCGATCACCTATAACATCACCGTAAAAGAAGTCCGCGATGCAACTGCTGATGAGTTAAAACACGGTGTCGAAAACATGAATGCCCTGCATTAAGAGATACTAATAAACCTACTATTTAGGGATACATAGCCGTTAAAGGGCTGAAATTCCGAACAATTTAAGGTATTCTCGCCACCCGAGAAAGAATCCAGGTCCAGTCTTAATGTCAACAATTAAAGATATTACTGATACTGAACATTGGGCGGTTAGTTCGACGTTAAAACAGCGTTGGCCCAATCAGGATGTTGAAATACAGTTAGCCGATGTTGAGATAAAACTATTTCCGCATGATCGGGAATTGACCACATGCCCAGCACTGTTCTGGCAGGTTGGTGAAACCAGTTTCATCATCGTTAAAGTTGGCGAACGTACTTACCGCAGCCAATTTTATTACAAAGGCTACCAACAATACGGCACCGGAAAATCAGAGTTTGATGAGATCGCTGATTGCGTTACTACCCTCTTACAGGTGCATTCCGATAAAGAAACCGATCTGCGACAAAAAGCCGAAAAAGCCGATAACAAATAGCCTGAATACAATAAATAACAGATATTAAAAATTAAAATATAACCTCTGAGGATTATCATGAGCAAAAAAATGAACGCATTTTATGCACAGTCTGGTGGTGTAACTGCAGTTATCAATGCATCAGCATGCGGTGTAATCGAAACAGCACGTAACCACAAAGACAAAATCGGAAAAGTTTATGCTGGCGCAAGCGGCATCATCGGCGCTTTAACCGAAGAACTTATCGATACCAGCAAAGAAACAAAAACAACCATCGCTGGTTTACGCAGCACGCCATCGGGTGCTTTTGGTTCATGTCGTTTCAAACTAAAAAGCCTGGAAGACAACAAAGCTGAATACGAACGTTTGATCGAAGTATTCAAAGCACACAACATCGGTTACTTCTTCTACAACGGTGGCGGCGATTCAGCTGATACCTGTTTGAAGATCTCTCAGATCGGCAAAAAGATGGGCTACCCTATCATTGCAGTACACGTTCCTAAAACTGTCGATAACGATCTGCCTATCACTGATAACTGCCCTGGTTTTGGTTCAGTTGCAAAATACATCGCAGTTTCAACACTGGAAGCAAGTTACGACGTAGCTTCTATGTGTAAGACATCAACCAAAGTGTTCGTACTTGAAGTAATGGGTCGTCACGCAGGCTGGATCGCAGCAGCTGGTGCAATGGCTTCTACTGATGACCACGAAATCCCAATCGTTGTATTGTTCCCAGAAGTTAAATTCAACCAGAAAAACTTCCTTAAGAACGTTAACGATAAAGTTAAAAAGTTCGGTTACTGTACTGTTGTTGTTTCTGAAGGTGTTGCATGGCCAAACGGTAAGTTCCTTGCTGAAACAGGCCTGAAAGATGCATTTGGTCACAGCCAGTTAGGTGGCGCAGCGCCAGTTGTAGCAGAGATGATCCAGAGTAAACTCGGCCACAAATACCACTGGGGTGTTGCTGACTACATGCAGCGTGCTGCACGTCACATCGCATCTAAATCAGATGTCGATCAAGCTTACGCAACTGGTAAAGCGGCTGTTGAGTATGCGATCAAAGGTCATAACTCTGTTATGCCGGCAATCAAACGCATCAGTAACAAACCTTACAAGTGGAAGATCGAAATGGCTCCACTGAAGAAAGTTGCTAACGTTGAGAAGATGATGCCTAAGGGCTTCATCTCTAAAGACGGTTTTGGCATCACTAAAAAATGTCGCGAATATCT
>DAOVJH010000276.1 GCA_030673345.1 Pseudomonadota bacterium | reverse complement strand
TGGCTTTGAGCCGGAAACTATCATCCCGCGTATGCAGGCATTCGGATATACCGTTGAGACCATGCAGTTCATGCTGTTACCGCTGGTGCGTGAGTTACGTGATCCTGTCGGTTCTATGGGTAACGATTCGGCACTGGCCTGTCTTTCTGATAAGCCGCGCATGATCTATGACTACTTTAAACAGTTGTTTGCGCAGGTAACGAATCCGGCGATCGATTCGATCCGTGAAGAAGTGGTGATGTCACTCGAATGTTATATCGGACCGGAAGGCAACCTGCTGGAAACGACCGAGCAGCACGCTCACCGCCTACGTGTGCCGCATCCTATTTTGACCAATGAAGAACTGGCTGCATTAAAACATCTGGATCACCGTGGCTGGAAAACGAAAACCATCGATATCACTTACGATAAGGCAGAAGGTGTAAAGGGCCTGGGCAAGCGTCTGGATGAGATCTGTGCGGAAGCCAGTGACGCAATCAAACAGGGTTACAGCCTGGTCGTGCTGAGCGATAGAAGTATTTCAGCGCAACGCGTTCCCGTAAGTACCTTGTTAGCAACTGGCGCAGTTCACCATCACCTGGTGAAGAACCAGGAGCGGACGCGTATCGGTATCGTGCTGGAAACGGGTGAGGCGCGTGAAGTGCACCAGCATTGTCTGTTGATCGGTTACGGCGCAGATGCCATCAATCCTTATCTCGCTTTTGAAGCCTTGTTCCAGTCTCAGCGTGATGGATTACTGGACGAAAAAGAATATGATGATGCCGCTATCGTAGCTGCTTATCGCAAAGGCGTTGCTAAAGGCATGTTGAAGGTGATGGCTAAGATTGGCATCTCGACATTGCACTCGTACAAGGGTGCGCAGATATTTGAAGCTGTGGGACTGGGTGAAGATATCATCACCCGCTGTTTTAAAGGTACGGCGAGCCGTATCAAAGGCGTTAATCTTGAGGTTCTTGCTGAAGAGTCTCTACGCCGTCATGAGAAAGCTTACCCAGGCAGAGACCTGGTTCGTCTGCCCGTACTGGATAACCCGGGTGATTTCCACTGGCGCAGCGGTGGCGAAGTACATATGTGGAACCCTGATACCATCGCGAACATCCAGCTGGCAGCTCGCTTGAACAGCCGTGAAGCCTACAAGCAATTTGCCAAAGTATCCGATGATGATTCGACGCGCCGTGCGACCCTGCGTGGCTTATTAAACTTTAAAGATGGCGTGAATGGCGGCGCTATTTCGCTGGATGAAGTCGAGCCGGCAAAAGAGATCGTTAAACGTTTTGTTACTGGTGCCATGAGTTTCGGTTCGATATCGGCAGAGAGCCACGAAGCATTGGCTATAGCGATGAACCGTATGGGAGGTAAGTCAAACACTGGCGAGGGTGGTGAAGATGCAGAGCGCTTTATTCCGATGGCAAATGGTGATTCGAAACGTTCTGCGATCAAACAGGTTGCATCAGGCCGTTTCGGTGTAACCAACTGGTATCTGACTAACGCCGATGAATTGCAGATAAAAGTTTCTCAAGGTGCCAAGCCGGGTGAGGGTGGCGAGCTGCCGGGCGCAAAGGTCGACGTTAACATAGCGCGTATACGACATTCGACACCGGGTGTTGGATTAATCAGTCCGCCGCCGCATCATGATATCTATTCTATCGAAGACCTGGCGCAACTGATCCATGATCTGAAGAACTCGAATCCATCAGCGCGTATCAGTGTCAAGCTAGTCGCGGAGATCGGTGTCGGTACCATCGCTGCCGGCGTGACCAAGGCTTTCTCTGATCATATCGTAATCGCGGGTCATGATGGTGGTACTGGTGCATCACCATTAACATCGGTGAAGCATGCTGGCCTGCCGTGGGAATTAGGTGTTGCTGAAACACATCAGACCCTGGTGATGAACGACCTGCGTTCACGTGTCGTCTTGCAGACAGACGGCCAGTTAAAAACCGGCCGTGACATTACTATTGCAGCATTATTAGGTGCTGAAGAATTTGGTTTTTCTACTGCGCCATTGATAACGCTGGGCTGCATCATGATGCGTAAGTGCCACATGAATACCTGCCCGGTCGGTATCGCGACACAGGATAAAGAGCTGCGTAAGAAATTCAAAGGTAAGCCTGAGCATGTAGTGAATTACCTGTTCATGGTCGCTGAAGATATGCGTGAGCATATGGCGGCATTAGGTTTTAGAACAGTGAACGAAATGATCGGCCGTGTCGATGTGCTGGAGGCAGATAAGGCGGTCAACCACTGGAAAGCAAGTGGTATCGATCTGACTGCACTGTTAACACCGGCGGTTAAAGCGCATGAAAATGTGGGCGTGTATCATACCCAGGTACAGAACCATGGGCTGGAGAAAGCGCTGGATAACGAGATCATCAAACGTGCTAAAGCAACCATCGAAAACGGTGAAGCGGTTTCTATGGAGCTGCCGGTCGTAAACACCAACCGTGTTGTCGGTACCATGCTATCGCACGAGCTAGCTAAAGCGCATCAGGGTAAACCATTAGCTGACAACACTTTGCATATCAAGCTAGACGGTTCGGCTGGCCAGAGTTTAGGTGCCTGGTTATATGAAGGTGTAACCATCGAGCTGGAAGGTGATGCAAACGACTATGCAGGTAAAGGTCTGTCTGGTGGAAGACTGATTATGTACCCATCGAAGAAAGCAGATTTTGCTGCCGAAGAAAATATTATCGCCGGTAATACAGTGCTGTATGGTGCAACCTCGGGAGAGGCGTACTTCAGAGGTGTTGCCGCAGAGCGTTTCTGTGTTCGAAACAGTGGTGCAAGAACAGTGGTCGAAGGTGTCGGTGACCATGGTTGTGAGTATATGACTGGTGGCCGAGTGATCGTGCTCGGTGAGACTGGACGCAACTTCGCAGCCGGCATGAGCGGTGGTATCGCTTATATCTGGGACATGAATAAAACGTTTGCGCGGCTATGTAATATGGGTATGGTCGAGTTAGAAGCGCTGGAAGTCGAAGAAGATATCGATGAGGTGAAAACCTTGATCGAAAGTCATCTTGAATATACCGGTTCAACTGTTGCGAAGGCAGCACTGGATAACTGGCCGGAAACGGTCAAACAGTTCATCAAGGTCATGCCGACAGATTATAAGCGCGTGCTGCTGGAAATGAAGAAACAGGATGAACAAGCGGTTGCGTAGCGCAGACGCGCAACAAATAATGAACAACGAATAATGAAAAGAGAAAGGCGAAGTTTTTTTACATTCGCTTTTCATTTTTCATCTTTCATTTTCGATTGAAAAGAGAATAGTATGGGTAAACCTACAGGTTTTAAAGAGTTTAAGCGTAAGACGGAAGATTATCGTGAAGTCAATCTTCGGGTAAAAGACT
>DAOVJH010000281.1 GCA_030673345.1 Pseudomonadota bacterium | reverse complement strand
TAATTTTTACAGATCAGGAGAACCTGCATTATTTTGACTCGAAGCAGGCAATATTAAACTGCGATATTCCTGAAGTTAACAACTTCATCAACCGCCCTGAAAACCAGGCCAGAGGATAATGCCCCAAAGCATGAAATCGAACGATAACAACAGAACGCGTGCACATTATATCCATCGCCTGAGTTACTCTGCACAGGAGCGTCTGGCTGGCACTTTCGTCCTGATTGCTGTTGGACTGCTGGTCTGGTTATTGATCAGCTCACAAAAAACACAAAACCTTTTCGAAGATGAGATCACTCTCTACGCCACTATGCATTCTATCCAGGCGGTAAACAAAGATACTAACGTCATCATCTCCGGTCTGGATATTGGCTCGGTGACCGATGTCAATATCGATGACGATAACCAGGTCATCATCACCATGTCGATCCTGAAAAAATACCAGAAGCTGATCCGCACCGACTCCACCGCAGAACTGTTGAACTTCAAGTTTGCGATGCTCGGAAAATCCGTCATCGAGATCTCAGTCGGTTCACCGCAGCTGCCGGTCATCGAAGATGGCAGCACCTTAACGATCAAGGAATCCTTCAACCTGGTCCAGCTGGTCGCAAAATTCGAACCCGTACTCGGTACGCTGCAGGATTCGATCAAGAAGATGAATGCGATCCTGCAGGAGATAGACCCGCAGATGGTAGGAGCCAATGTCAGAAACCTGGATTCGATCAGCGGCGACCTGAAGGTTATCATCCAGCAGATCAGACAGGGTAAAGGCGTTGCTGGTAACGCGATTTTTAATGATGATATGCAGGACGATATCCTCACCTCTACTGCGAACCTGAAGGTCCTTACCGAGCGAACCAAAGGCATCATAGAACAGACCAGAGTCCTGCTCATAAGCCTGCAGCATCAGGTCGATCAGCTGCCTGAGATAACCGAGAAAGTAAAACCACTGCTCGACGAGGCTGATAAAACCATAAAAGCATCGCAGAAGATCTGGCCGTTATCCAGCAGTATGCCGAAAGATAACAAGCAGACTCTGACCACACCCGAAGCGACAGAATAACCCGGAGAAAGCATTCAGTGAAATTTCACCATTACACCTTCCGGGTCATGCTCATATCGTTAACGGTGACAACCGGCGCCTGCTCTAGCGGACCAGAAGAAAAAACACAGCTTGACTCACTGACTTCACCGGCAAAGCTACTCGACCAGGGCATCCACCACTACAACAATAACAACTACGCGAAATCAATCCACGATTTTGACAAAGCCCTGCTACAGTACCGTAGCATCGACAATCAGTCTGGCATCGCAAAAAGCAGCCTCAATCTTGCCAAGACCTACATGGCGATCAACAATAACCAGACTGCGGGCGCATACCTGGTCAGAGCAAACGAAGTTATCCAACAGGCGTCACTCGTTGAACTGAATGAGCACCTGCATCTGCTGCAGTCATCCTTAGCGATCAACAACGCGCGCTATGAACAGGCATCAGATAAATTAGAGCTGGCACTGGCCAGCAAGAATACGCCGATACAACTTGCCGCTTTAAAAAACCGGACCAGCATCGCGTTTCACAAAAACGATGCCGACAAACAGCAGTGGTTAGAGAAATACAGGACGCTGCAACAGAAGCATAGTGAAAACACTGCATCACACCTTGCAAGGATCATCCGTTTTGATGCTGAATCCAGTCATGACGATAAAGAAAAAACAAAACTGCTGGCACGATCTCTTTCCATATCACAGAAACAGGCGGCAAGAACAGCGATAGCAGCAACGCTGTCACAATGGGCAAGCGTCGATATCGAACAAAAAAGATACCGTGAAGCAGAAGATAAAATCCTGCGCGCGCTGTTCATACGGCACCAACTAGGCGACGTACGAAACAGCCTGAAACTATTACAGAAATTACAGACAGTCTATGACAGATCTGCTGACCAGAAACTATCGCTAGTAGAAAACTGGATTAAAAAATTGCAGGCACAGGAACTGTCAGGATGGGATGCGTTATTCTCAGCTTTCGATAGATATCCGCAATTGTAATACTGACTGTGATACGCTCGCGTTTTTCATAACACCCCAGAACAGATCCTGAGAACGAAGCATTCTGTATTATGACCTTCGCTTGAATGACCAGGTGAAATAGAATACAGCGACCTCATCATCATTTACATCCACACCGACCGACCTCGCCGTCACCGCCGCTGTATCGCCAGGCTGTTTTAAACTACTGACAGCCTCGACGATCGATTCATAGTCATGGCATGTAAAAAATATTTTAGACTGGGCTTTTTTAACAAACTCTACTTTGAGGTCAACGATGATCAGCGCGACATCAACATCGATACCCTTTAAAGCCATGATAACGGGTGCCGCGGTGGACAGCTCCGCGGCCATACTCTGCACGGCAAAATACATCGAATTGAACGGATTTTTATTGAGCCACCGGAACGGGACTTCAGTGACAGACATCTGCTCGTCCAGATGAACCAGCCTGATACCGCTGACTAGTCCCATGGGCAGACTCTTCAGATAATATAACCGCTGCTTGAGAGGCGACAAAAAGTCATCTCTGAACTTTGATTGTTCGCAGGTCAACATAAAATTATTTACGTCTCGATCCGAACCGTTCAGACCTTTTTCAATGTGTTCTCGTCGGTATGATGGAAGATCGCCTGGTTGATAGGGATCCATAACTGCGTGTCCTGTTTATAACTGAAGGTTCCGTCATCATGTATCGTTATGTCGACACTGTAATCTTTAGTCTTGTAGGTTTCATCCAGAAACTTGTTCGACATGATGCCGTACGTCTCAGAACCGCACTCTGCTTCCAGCCGGAAACTTTTATCATCGACTTTGACACAACCGCCAGCATTCACCGAAACACCACGCGGCACCATCAGGGTTTTTAAAACCTGGCCATTTTCTTTATCCCATAACCAGTAACCCAGCTCTTCGTGAAAAGCCTCTTCCTTATCAAGCGGCCATGCAGTCATCGAATAACGTAAACCATAAAGTTTTTGCGGACCGTTATTCACCGGACCGATCGGTATAAACATGGCTTCTTCGCGGTATTTCGTCACCGTTTCCTTGCTGTGTATCCTGGAAGTATCGATACCCTGATCACCCTGCCATTTTCCAGCAAGCGGCGCTAGAGGGCCCAGATTTTTTATGATTTCGTCACTCATGAGTGTTCTCCTATATAACTTCTTTTGTCATCTCGAACGAATGTGAGAGATCTTATACACTGAAATGGTTATGATGCACAGTCTTAAGATCTCTCACATTCGTTCGAGATGACAGTAAT
>DAOVJH010000340.1 GCA_030673345.1 Pseudomonadota bacterium | reverse complement strand
TCCTCGATGCGTACACCGATATTCCACCAGCGTTTAGCGCCGCGGATACCAGCCGGGATATAGAGACCAGGCTCAACAGTCAACACCATACCCGGTTCCAGCAATCGCCAGTTATCATCGACTTTATAGTCACCGACGTCATGCACATCCATACCTAACCAGTGGCCGGTACGATGCATGTAATATTTCATGTAACTGCCATCTTTTATCAGCTGTGCGAGCTTGCCCTTCAGCAGTCCTATTTCTATCATGCCTTTGGTTAATGCTCTGACCGCTGCCTTATGCGGATCATTCCAGTGGTTGCCCGGTTTCACTTTTGCAAAGGCCGCTTCCTGCGCCGCCAGTACCACCTCATAGATTTCCTGTTGCGGTACCGTATATTTTCCATTCACCGGAAAAGTACGGGTGATGTCCGCCGCATATCCCTGGTATTCCGCACCGGCATCGATCAGCACCAGCTCCTTATCATTTAACTCGGCGTTGTTTTCGGTGTAATGCAGGATACAGCCATTTTCACCGCCACCGACGATCGATGAATAAGCCCAGCCAGCACCATTACGCTTAAATTCAAACAGAAATTCTGCTTCAAGTTCAAACTCATTTAAACCGGGCTTACAGGCCTTCATCGCATTGATGTGCGCCTGCACAGAAATTTTAGATGCCTTGCGCATCAGTGCCAGTTCTTCACGGCCCTTGTATAAACGCATATCATGCAGCAGGTATTCCAGTGAGACAAACTCGTATGGCACACGTGCACCGCGGCGTGACTGGGCACGCAGATCATTCACACATTTGAGAACATGTTTATCAAATTCATGATTGAGGCCGATACTGTAATACACACTCTCCCTGTCTTCCATCAGGCCAGGCAGTATCTCCTCGAGGTCATCGATCGGGTAGGCATCGTCTGCATCAAAATGCTCAACCGCACCTTCGACACCCTGGCGGCGGCCATCCCATGTTTCTTTCAGTGGGTCTCGGTCACGGCAGAACAGTATGAACTCGCCCTGCTTTCGGTGCGGAATCAGCACGATGACAGATTCAGGTTCATTAAATCCGCTGAGATATGTGAAATCGCTATCCTGACGAAAACCATGCTCAACATCACGGTTGCGCACCAGTGTCGGCGCCGATGGCAGTATAGCCACCGAGTTTTCAGTCATCATGCGCATCAACTGCCTGCGGCGCCTTGCGTAAACTTTTTTATTCAATATTCATCTCTTCAAAAACGAAAAAACATAAGATTTTCCGCAAATACACACAAATAAACGCCAATAAAAACGTTTTTAATTTTCTTGCACTTGCGTGTATTTGCGTTCATCTGCGGAAAAATTTATTTTATTACTTTAATGCACTGTCTGTGAAGACTGTAGCGGCTGTAATTCTTCATAGATCAGTAGTGTACCCACACGTACATATTCACTGACCTCCATAAAAGCCACTTCATCTTCTTCAGTATCTTCTTCATCGGTGGCCAGTTCGGCCTCATTATCAGCCACGTATCCAGCACGTGAAATCTCCAGAATATCCCGGATCAGCTCTTTACTGTCTTCTGGCAGCACGGTATCTTCTTTGATACCACCCATGGCCAGGCCGTAAACAAAACCCTGGCACCAGGTACCCAGCGCCTCCACGCGCATCTCCAGCGGCTCATCATCATCGGGCAGCATCAGCTCAAACTCGGCATCGCTATCATTCATCTGCTCGACCGATATCTGGTGGACCTGTATCAATTTCAGACCCGCCTGCTGCAATGACTTGCTGCTCTCTTCATGCTCACCCAATACATACAGCATCCATTGTGAGGCCTCTGTCGCCCCCTGCGCGCACAACATACCGCAAAGCGCGCCATGTGACTCTGTAGCGCCCATCGCAGCGTCAACATTAAATAACAAATCTTCTAACTGAGGGATATCGGGAAAACTCTGCATCATCTATAAAAAGTATCAAAAAAACGCCATTTTAAAACAATCCTGCCATAATTTCCCCTACTAACCGACCTAAGTTGCCTGAGACACGCACTTTTCAAGGTAATTTATCTATTGTAATTGACCGCGAGCGATTCACGTCCTACTATTAGTTGCATGACAGACACAATAACAAGAATAAACAAGCTCGAAGAGCAAGTTAACGAACTGCTAGAACTATGCCAGCGACTGGGCAGTGACAACCAGGATCTGCGCGCTCAACTGCAGACACTCACTTCTGAACGTTCGAATTTAATCGAATCGAAAGAAAAGGTACGCGTGCAGGTAGAATCCATGATCACGCGTTTACGCTCGATGGAAAAAGCCTAGCAGGCATCACTTTACCCCTGCGCCAATACTGTTGATTCGCATTAATTTTCATGAGTAACACTGCATGAGCAACCGACTATGAATAAGGCCGAACCCTTAACCATAAAGATTATGGACAAGGAATACCGTATCGCCTGCCCGGAAGAAGAAAAAGACAACCTGCGCGCATCGGCTGAACTACTGAATGACAAACTGAGCGAGATCAAGAAGGCCGGCTCCGTCATCGGAACCGAGCGGATCGCAATTATGGCGGCACTGAACCTGAGCCATGAGATTCTGCACAGCCAGTCCCTGGTGGTCGAACACGGTGATCTGAACCAGCGTATCGATGAGCTCTCAGAACGCATCACTGATTCGATGCGAGACATACAGCTAATCTAACTGACCTAAATCATTTTATTCACTCTTTTCGGTTGATTTAAAGCCGACATTACATACAATAGAAACAACGGAT
>DAOVJH010000197.1 GCA_030673345.1 Pseudomonadota bacterium | reverse complement strand
TCAGGCAAAATTTAAGCTGGGCGTTGCTGTATAATGTCATCGCCATACCCGCAGCCGCCATGGGATATGTGGAACCCTGGCTGGCGGCGATCGGCATGTCTGCCAGTTCGCTGGTTGTCGTATTGAATGCACTACGGCTTAACCGGATGAAATTTTAAACCAATAACTGTCATTTCGACCCATGTTATTTTTGGGGAGAGATAACAGTAATCACTATGGATATAATCTACTTACTTCTCCCCGTTGCACTGATCATAGTGGTCATAATAATCGCTATTTTTTTCTGGGCGGTTAAATCCGACCAGTTCGAAGACCTCGAAGGCCCTGCATACCGCATTCTGATGGATGATGACAGCAAGCCTGCCGACGCCCCCACAGAAGACACTAAAGACTAAAGCTGAATGCCCCAAACTTACGGCCAATGCTCACTCTACCTGTACCCCGAACAAAAAGACTTCACAGCTGAAACGCTTTCGTCGCTCATCAGCGAACTGCAGGAGATCTGCTTTCTATCACAGCCTGTAGACAGAAATGACGAGTACGATTTTTTCACCGGTGATAAATTTCTGAACCACATCGCCTACATGGGTTGCGCGCCCGCTATCAAGTTTGAAGCCGACCCGGATGACGAGGGTAATGACGCTGATTTCTGTCACATAAAAATACATCGCCATAAAACTTCACGGCTGATCTGCAGCCAGAAACAATCAACCACACCACGCTGCCCTCACTGCAAAAAACCAGTCAGAGACTGGCAAGACGATAAAACGGCCGCAACGATAAAATGCAACCAATGTGGCACCACTTCAAATATCGAAGATTTCGACTGGCGAAAAATGGCCGGATACGCACAGCTGTTTATCGAGATAACCGATATATTTCCCAAAGAAGCGATACCCCAGAAAATTCTGCTGGACAGGCTTACTGATATCACGAATACCGAGTGGAAATATTTCTATAGTTGCCAGTAATACTCCAGCCAAAAGATCGCGGAACCCAAAACAAGATTTCTAGCAGACAAGCACACGCTCTAATGGTGTAAAATACTGCGTTATTAAAAATAACTTACCCTACTAATACATCCATGAAAATCCTAATCATCGGCAGCGGCGGTCGTGAACATGCCCTGGCCTGGAAAGCTGCACAATCGCCTTTAGCCGAACAAGTCTTCGTCGCACCCGGCAATGCTGGAACTGCACTGGAAAACAACATCGAGAACATTGCAGTCGGCGCAGAAGACATTCCTGCCCTGCTGGACTTCGCAAAAACTAATCAGATCGATCTAACCATCGTTGGACCGGAAGCGGCCCTGGTTGAAGGCATCGTCGATGCATTCACCGCCGATGGTTTAAAGATATTTGGCCCGACCAAAGCGGCTGCCCAACTCGAAGGTTCAAAAGCATTTACCAAAGATTTTCTTGAACGCCACAACATCCCTACAGCCTTCTATGGCAACTTCACAGAGATAGAACCCGCCATAAGATACATCGAAGAAAAGGGTGCACCGATCGTCATAAAGGCCGACGGCCTTGCAGCCGGCAAAGGCGTTATCCTGGCGCAGACCAATGATGAGGCCATCGCCGCTGTTAAGGACATGCTGGCTGGCAATAAATTTGGTGATGCTGGCGCCCGTGTGGTGATCGAAGAATTTTTATATGGCGAAGAAGCCAGCTTCATCTGCATGGTCGATGGCAAAAACATCTTGCCGATGGCCAGTTCGCAAGACCATAAAGCCCGCGATAATGGTGACACCGGACCGAATACCGGCGGCATGGGTGCTTACTCACCTGCACCTGTGGTCACAGCAGAAATGCATGACCGCATCATGCAACTGGTCATCGAACCAACCGTCAAAGGCATGGCAGATGAAGGCAATAGTTTCAGCGGCTTTTTATACGCTGGCGTAATGATCAACAGCGAGGGCATTCCCAAGGTTCTTGAATATAACGTGCGCTTTGGTGATCCGGAAACACAACCGATCATGATGCGCTTAAAATCAGACCTGGTGCAACACTGCCTGGACGCAATCGATGGAAAATTAGACCGCACAAAAACCGAATGGGACGAGCGAACCTCCATCGGTATCGTACTTGCTGCAGGCGGTTATCCAGAAAGTTATGACAAAGGCGATGTGATCAGCGGCCTGGAAAACACCGAGACCGAATCAACAAAAGTGTTCCATGCTGGCACAGCTGAGAAAGACGGTAACGTCGTCACCAATGGCGGTCGTGTCTTATGTGCGGTCGCACTCGGCAACTCTGTCACCGAAGCGCAGCAACGGGCTTATAAACTCGTCGATAAGATCAGCTGGAACAAGGTTTACTTCAGAACGGACATCGGGCACCGCGCTATCGCTAGAGAAGCAGCGACAGGTAAATAACAATAAGTGAAGAATGAGAAAGTAAAAGCTAAAGCTTGCCCGCCTGCAAGGCACCATGCTCAAAATTTTGGCCCTTACTTTCTCACCCTTCACTTTTTATTTCTTTAGCTTCCCTTCGTAACCACAGCCTTAACCTGAATATAGATCTTCTTATCGACGGCCAACTGCAATAACTGAAATGATTTATTCGATATCAGCGACAGCAAGCTATCCTGATTACAGTCAAGCTGCACCAATACACGCCCACCTCTTTTATCCAGAACAGCCGACACCCTGCCTTCAATAATATTCAGGATACTGCTCTCTGTTGCCCTGTTTAAGGTCATACTCACATCGCTGGCGAACACGATCAGACGCACACGTTTTCCGATAGGCATCAACCCCGGCACCTGAAACTGGTTGCCATTAACCGTGTGCACGGTTGATATATCAAAATCTTTTTCCTGCCTGGAGACACTGCCTTCGAGCACGACGGCCGCATTTTCGACCGTCGCCAGCGATGATTCAGGCGATATCAGTGCATCATGTATATTGCCGCTGAATTTTGATCGCCCCTCCTCCAGCACCAGCATGTGATCACAAAAACGCAACATCTCGTCCAGGTCATGGCTCACATATATCATCGGGATATGCAGCTCCTCATGCAGTATCTCGAGATAGGGCAAGATCTCCTGCTTACGCTTTTTATCCAGAGACGCTAATGGCTCGTCCAGCAATAACATCTGCGGTTTTTTTAATAATGCACGGGCGATGGCAACACGCTGTTTTTCACCACCGGATAACTGGTGTGGGTATCTATTCAATAGGTGACCGATATTGAGCAACTCGAGCAGATGCACACGGTCGATACTATCACCACTAACCATATTGTCAGCAGAACTTCTGCTGGCACCGTATTGCAGATTTTTTTCTACCGTCAGGTGCGGGAACAGCCTGCCCTCCTGAAACACATAAGCGATATTTCTCTGCTGACAGGAAAGATTATTGTTTTCATCCAGCCAGATATCACCATTGACTTCGATACGGCCGCGCACATCTTTCTCCAGGCCCGCGAGACAGCGCAACAACGTTGTCTTTCCCGAACCTGAATCGCCAAAAATTCCCAATACCCCTTTTTCCGGGATAGTAAATTCCGCGTCCACAACAAACGCTTCACGCTGAAACCTAACATGGCAACGGGAACTCATGCTTTTACCTTAAGGCGATGGTTCACCACATACATCAGCAACATCGAGATGAAAGCAAAGGTCAGCAATATAGCTGCCAGTACATGTGCCTGAGAATACTCAAGCGATTCGACGTGATCATAGATAGCGATGGATACCACCTGCGTTTCACCCGGGATATTGCCGCCGACCATCAACACCACACCGAACTCACCCAGGGTATGCGCAAAACCCAGAACGCCACCGGTAATAAAACCACGCCTGGCCATGGGTACGGCCACGCTGAAGAAAGCATCGATCGGTTTGGCGCCCAGAGTATATGCCGCCTCCATCATATCTTTGCCAACCGATTCAAAAGCGTTATGTATCGGCTGCACCACAAAAGGAAAACTGTATATGACAGAAGCGATGACCAGGCCCGAAAAACTGAAAGTCAATGTTTGACCGGTAAGCTCGAACCACCAGGCACCTAATCCGCTCTGCGGGCTTAATAAGACCAGTAGATAAAAGCCCAATACAGTCGGCGGCAATACGATCGGCAGGGCGAAAACCGCTTCGATGAAAGGTTTCAACCTGGTTTTTGTATTGGCCAGCCACCACGCCACCGGGGTACCGATAACGAGCAGTATCAAGGTCGTTATCGCTGCAAGCTTTGCAGTAAGTATTAAAG
>DAOVJH010000215.1 GCA_030673345.1 Pseudomonadota bacterium | reverse complement strand
TCCGGTATAGGTTGCCGGGTTTGAGCGCGGTGTGCGTCCGATGGGTGACTGGTCGATGTCGACGACCTTGTCGAAATGTTCGACGCCGGTAAATGACTTATGCGGCGACGCTGACATGGAATTATTATTGATCGCCTTGGCGAGGATAGGGTACAGGGTATCGTTGATCAGCGTTGACTTGCCCGAACCAGACACGCCGGTGATGCAGGTGAACAGGCCGACCGGAATATCGATATCGACATCATTTAAATTATTGCCACTGGCTCCCTCGATGCTGAACACGTCACCGCTGTGTGGTGTACGCGTCTCTGGAATCTTTATCTTTTTAACACCGGCAAGATATTGCCCGGTCAGTGATTGTTTGTTGTCCATGACTTGTTGCGGTGTACCGGAAGCGATGATCTCACCGCCATGTACACCCGCACCGGGGCCGATGTCTATCACGTGGTCAGCGCTCATGATGGCGTCTTCATCATGTTCTACCACGATGACGGTGTTGCCGATATCGCGCAGGTGGTTCAGGGTAGTAATCAGCCGGTCGTTATCGCGCTGGTGTAAACCGATGGAGGGCTCATCGAGAATATACATGACACCGACCAGGCCGGCACCGATCTGGCTGGCAAGGCGGATACGCTGTGATTCACCGCCGGATAATGTGTCAGAGCTGCGGTCCAGGGTCAGGTACTCCAGGCCGACGTTGACCAGGAAGCGCAGGCGGGTTGAAATCTCGCGATTAATCTTTTTGGCGATCTCGCCGCGGTGACCGCTCATTTTCAGCGTATCAAAAAATTCGAATGACTGCTCGATGGGCATGGCGGTTAGTTCCGCCAGGGTCTTTTTCTTTATAAAGACGTGGCGCGCCGCTGTGTTTAAGCGCGTGCCATGACATTCCGGGCAGGGCTGTACGGAGAGGAACTTGGCCAGCTCTTCACGTACCAGGCTTGATTCGGTTTCGCGGTAACGCCGCTCCATGGTGTGCAGAACGCCTTCAAAAGTATGCGTGCGCTGTTTGCCACGGCGGCCTGCGTGTCCCGGGTAGTTAAAGACAATCTTCTCTGAGCCGCTGCCATACAGCAATATCTTCTGTATTTTTTCGGGTAATTCCTGGTAAGGAATATCCACGTCAAAGCCATAATGTTTAGCAAGTGACTGAATGATGCTGAAATAATATGCGTTGCGACGATCCCAGCCACGGATGGCACCGCCAGCAAGACTTATATGTGCAGTGATAACGCGTTCAGGATCAAAGAAGTTGTTATGGCCGAGGCCTTCACATTCAGGGCAGGCGCCAGCCGGGTTATTAAAAGAGAACAAACGCGGTTCCAGTTCCTGCAAGCTGTAACCGCAATGCGCACAGGCAAATTTTGCAGAGAAAATCAGGTCGGCATTGTCTTTGTCAGCCTCGTCCATCCAGGCGATGGTGGCGACATCATTGGCCAGCAGCAGGGCGGTTTCGAATGATTCGGCGAGACGGGTTTTGATGTCTTCCCGGACTTTGAAGCGGTCGACCACCAGCTCGATGGTGTGTTTCTTCTTAGCATCCAGCTCAGGTACGTCGTCCAGCTCATACACCACACCATCGATGCGTACCCGGATAAAACCCTGCTGTTTAAAATCACCGAACAGGTTCAGGTGTTCACCCTTGCGGTTGCGGATCACCGGCGCCAGCAGCATCAGTTTGCTGCCTTCAGGCAATGCCAGTACCTGGTCCACCATCTGGCTGATGGTCTGTGCCTGCAGTTCGGTACCATGCTCCGGGCAGCGCGGCGTGCCGGCACGGGCGAACAGCAGGCGAAGGTAGTCATATATCTCGGTGATGGTGCCGACAGTCGAGCGCGGGTTATGCGAGGTGGTCTTCTGCTCGATAGAGATCGCCGGTGACAGGCCTTCGATGGTGTCGACATCGGGTTTTTCCATCATCGACAGAAACTGGCGCGCATAGGTCGATAAAGACTGCACATAACGCCGCTGGCCCTCAGCAAAGATGGTATCAAATGCCAGTGAGGATTTACCTGAGCCGGATAATCCGGTAATCACGATCAACTTGTCGCGGGGGATATCCAGGTCGATATCTTTAAGATTGTGGGTGCGTGCACCGCGGATCTGAATGGTGTCCATAAAACATACAACGTAAAAATTTGGCAATCTGCTAGAATGCCGTCTTTTAGCTTTTTCGGCAATAGTTACCCGACTATTTTTTCTAATTAATGTTGCATAATTCAGCAGTCTTACCCAAATGAACCAACAGCTATCGAGCAATCTCGCCGCACAGGAACGCCATGCGGCTATGTCACTGGCGATTATCTACGCCTTTCGCATGCTGGGCCTGTTCATGATCCTGCCGGTATTTGCGTTATATAGAGATGATATTCCAGGTGCAACGCCGTTGCTTATGGGGCTGGCGCTGGGCGCTTACGGCCTCACACAGGCGGTACTGCAGATACCTTTTGGTATGCTATCCGATCGCATCGGGCGTAAACCAGTCATCTTTATCGGCCTGCTCATATTTGTTGCCGGTTCGGTGATTGCCGGCAGTGCTGAGAGCATCGAGGGCATCATTTTCGGCCGTGCGATACAGGGCTGCGGTGCGATTGCAGCCGCGCTGATGGCGTTGGCAGCCGACCTGTCACGTGAAGAGCATCGTACCAAGATGATGGCCTTTATCGGTGCCAGTATCGGCGCCTCCTTTGCCATATCCATGGTGATGGGGCCGGTGGTCAATGACTGGATCGGCATCAGCGGCATATTCTACGGTACCGCAGTGCTGGCACTGGTGGGTATCGCAATCCTGTTCTTCTTTGTGCCCGATCCGGTAGACAGTCATTTTCACCGTGATGCAGAAGTCGAAACCGGCACGCTCCTGACCGTGTTGAAAAACACCCAGCTGCTGCGCCTGGATTTTGGCATCCTGATACTGCACTTTGTGCTCACCAGCGTATTCCTGGTGCTGCCGCTGGTATTACAGAACAAGCTGGGCATCGATGCACAGCATCACTGGCAGGTTTATCTGCCGGTATTTGGTTTTTCGCTGATCATCATGGTGCCTTTTATCATCATCGCTGAGCGCAAGCAGGCGATGAAACCGGTCTTTGTCGGCGCCATATTCAGCATGATGGTCGGCGTCTTCCTGTTATTGCTCAACCTGTACGAGTTGCCGTCGTTGTGGTTTGTCGTGGTATCGCTGGTTATCTTCTTTGCCGGCATCAACCTGCTGGAAGCATCACTGCCGTCGCTGATCTCAAAGACTGCTCCGGCAACACAGAAAGGCACGGCGATGGGTGTCTACTCCAGCAGCCAGTTTTTCGGCGCTTTTGCCGGCGGTTCGCTAGGCGGGCTGGCGCACCAGTACCTGGGCATACAGGGTGTGTACTACACCGTGCTGGCGGCATTAGGCTGCTGGCTTCTGCTGGCCATCACCATGAAAAAACCCGGTGTTTTAAGCACTTACCTGCTGAAAGTAAAAGATGTCAGTATCGAACAGCTACTGGCGGTCGAAGGGGTGGTCGAAGCATCATTGGTCGACGATGAGAACGAGTCCGGCCAGGTGGCTTATTTAAAGGTGAAAAAACGTATCCTTGATGAGGAAAAGTTGCTATCGTTAGCAGCTTCGGATTGAGCGCAACGCGAGACCGATTAGGTAGAAGTACATACACAATACTAATACGACGATACTATACGACGATAAATATAAAGTGAGGAAAAAATGGCACAACGTGGCGTAAATAAAGTAATCCTGCTCGGCAACCTGGGCAAAGATCCTGAAGTAAAATACATGCCAAATGGCAATGCAGTAGCAAACATCACACTGGCGACTTCAGAAACATGGAACGATAAAAGCTCTGGCGAAAAGAAGGAAAAAACAGAATGGCACCGTGTTGTGTTCTTCGGCAAGCTGGCAGAGATAGTCGGCCAGTATCTCAAGAAAGGCTCAAAAGT
>DAOVJH010000089.1 GCA_030673345.1 Pseudomonadota bacterium | reverse complement strand
CTGTTCAATGCTGCACTGCACCGGATGTGGCTGGACAATATCATCGACTGGATTGCGGTAAAACCGACGGCATTATTTGCCCAGGATCTGAATCATTTCGATGAGCGTATCGTCAATCGCGTGGTCGGTCTGCCGGGGCAGGTAGATTCTATTTCGTCATTGAGCGATTACGAAGAACGTAAGCGCGGCCTGATTGATCCAGAGACTTCTATGATGGTCGGGCGCGGTTTTATGGGTGGGCTGATGGAGCGGATCGCAAACGTGCTGTACTGGTTCGAAGAGTCATTAGTGCTCAAGGGCAGTGGTGACGGTTTGATCAGTGTGCTGCAGAAACTGGGTGCTTATCTGATCCGTATCGATTACCTGTTCAGCCGACCCCGTTACCTGTGGCTGATCATCCTGTTGACCCTGTTGGTAGTATTCTGATGCACGTGATCGACTGGCACACGCAAATATCTTTCCCTATTCTGGCGGTCATGCAGTTGCTGCCGTTCGCCGGATTGTTGATCGCCCGTTTCGTGGGTAACCGCTCGGCGGTGCTTGCTGCACTGGCGATCACCAGCATGGAACTGGTGCTGGCTATCTACCTTTATCTGCAGTACGACCAGGATATCTCTGCATTCCAGTTTGGTGAATTTGTCAATATCTATGGTCCGTTGGACTACCATGCGGCGGTCGATGGTATCTCGGTACTGTTCCTGTTATTAACGAATTTTTTAATCCTGATCGCTTCGCTCTATGGGCCGCTGCGCGGGCTGTCGCCGCAGAACCGGTTTCAGGCGACGGTGCTTGGTACCCAGGCGTGTCTGATCGCGATGTTTGTCACCATGAACCTGTTGTGGTTTGTTTTCATTTCATTCATACAGTTCATCCTGCTCGGTTACCTGTTATGGCGCTGGGCGACATCACCGAATAAGGATACGGCTTTTACACGTTACCTGCAGTTCATGGGCAGCGGTCTGTTGCTGATGCTGATCGGTACCCTGCTGCTGGGCTGGCAATATGCGGAAGTACACCGTGTCTGGTCGTTTGATCTGATCGATCTGCAGAGTGTTCCGATCCTGCCGGTTTATCAGAGCTGGATCTTCTTCCTGCTGTTCTACGGGCTGGCGGTACGCATCCCGCTGTTTCCATTGCATGGCTGGTTACCGCTGGCGGTCGAACATGGCACTATCGCGGTAGCGCCTATTTTGTTGCTGGGTATCAAGACCGGTCTTTACGGTATCCTGCGATTTGTTTATCCGTTACTGCCTGATGCGGTGTTGCACTGGCAGACCTTTTTACTGGTGCTGGCCGTTGCCGGTATTTTCTATGCTGCACTGCTGGCGATGATGCAGGATAATCTTCGACGGCTTCTGGCTTATGCGGTAATCAGTCACACTGGTCTCGTTATGATCGGTCTGTTGAGTCTGCACCCGATGGCATTGCAGGGCAGTATCCTGCTGACGATCAACTTCGGTCTGGCGATCGCCGGCCTGTTCTTTATGACGGGCCTGATATATCAGCGTACCGGAACCACTCGCCTGCCACAGCTCGGTGGTCTTTTTGATCACATGCCGGTGGTCGCGATGGCCTTCCTGGTCGCTGGTCTTGCTATCGTCGGTATGCCGGGAACGCCAGGTTTCGATGCCGCACACCTGGTGATGGAAGGTTCGATCGATAGTTTTGGTACGCTGGTCACTATCGGCGCAGCATTGGGTAACGTGATGGCGGCAGGTTTTCTGCTGTGGGCATTCCAGCGTGTTTTCCTGTCTCAATCGGAGAACGCCAGCCTGCGTGTCAAAGCGACCACGACCCTGAGTACCGAAGTGTTTATCGCTGGCATCTTTATCGCTGTGTTACTGGGGCTGGGTTTTTATTCCGAGCCGTGGCTTAACCTGATCGATAAGTCACTCGAACCGCTGAACAATCTTTATTCGAGCAACACGGGACATTAGTAAGTGCAGTCATGACAGAAGCGAATTTTCCATTACTCAGTCTGTTGATCATCACGCTGCCAGTCGGCGGCGCATTGATCTGGTTGTGGCCAAATGCGGCTCATGCACGCTGGATTGCTCTGGCGACCGCTATTGCAGACCTGCTGCTTTCGATGACGGTATTATTTCAGTTTGATGCCGATGTTTCAGGGTTTCAGCTGGTCGAACAGGCGCAGTGGATACCGTCTATCAATGCCCAGTATCAGGTCGGTGTCGATGGCCTCTCGGTGCTGTTTCTGCCGTTAACCGTCATACTGTTTATCGGTGTGATTCTCAGTTCATGGCGTTCGGTGACACATATGCAGCGGCTGTATTTTTCGCTGATGTTATTGCTGGAGAGCGCTACCCTGGGTATCTTCTGTGCACTGGACGGCATCCTGTTTATGCTGTTCTGGGAGATGACCCTGATCCCGATTTATTTTCTGGTCAGTTTCTGGGGGGTGGGGCCAAACCGGCGTTTTGCCGCGGTGAAGTACCTCCTGTTCATGCTCGCTGGCGGGCTTCCGCTAATCTTCGGTTTCGTGCTGCTCGCATTCAGTCATGCAGAGATGGCCGGCAGTTTACCTGGCGGCCTGACTTTTGATTATCTGACGTGGCTGAGTACACCGCTGCCACTGGATATTCAGAAGCAGGTGTTCCTGCTGTTGTTGCTGGGGTTTGCTTTCAAGATTCCGGTTGTACCGCTGCATACCTGGTTGCCTTTGATGGCGATGCAGGGACCGGTGTCAGTAACGGCGACTATCGTAGGTCTGAAGCTGGGCGCTTATGGTGTGATACGTTATGTCGTGCCGCTGGCGCCTCAGGCAGCGCAGGAATTTGCCTGGCTGCTGGCCACATTAGGGGCTATCGGAATAGTCTACGGCGCAGTCGCGGCCATGGCGCAAACTAATCTCAGGCGTATGCTGGCATTCTCCAGTATCAGTCACGTCGGGCTGGTTTTGCTGGGTATCGCTTCATTTACACAGCAGGGCATACAGGGAGCAATCTTTCAGCTGCTTAACTTCGTTGTTGTCGCCAGCGGACTGTTCCTGATTACCGGTTTACTGCATCACCGTATCGGTTCCACTGATGTCATCAGTCTTGGTGGCGCGGCCAGATCCATGCCTAAACTGGCGACTTTCTTTTTGTTGTTCGGTCTCGCTTCTATGGGTATACCCGGTACCAGCGGTTTCCCTGCTGAGTTTTTGATCTTGTACTCAGCGATCACCACGCACACCGGCGCTGGCCTTGCTGCGCTTGTCGCTGTCATTCTCGGTGCGGCTTATTTTGTTTCCATCTACCGCAAGGCGTTTTTTGGTCCGGTTACCAACGCTGCCGTCGCGCAGTCAGTAGACCTGCAGACCCGTGAGTTCTTTATCATCGGGATGTTCGCAGTGTTGATTCTTATCGCAGGTTTTTACCCGGCGGGTGTACTGGACATGATCGATGTGTCCACTCAGGATTGGGTGAACCATCTGAAGCCATAGCGGTCTGTTTTAAAATACCTGAGCTATTGATAACCGATATATTAGTTTCTGTCGTTAATACATCATTAATAATGTGAAAAACCATGAAAAAATACCTTCAAAACTTTTTTGTTTTACCATTAATCTTATTTGTATCGATAGCGATCGTCGTGTTTTTGGTAAAAACAAAAACACCGATCGAACATCAGGAGGCCGGTTACCCCGTTAAAGCGGTCGAAGTAATTACGGCTGAGAAAATACCTTTTCGCGCCAGGGCGATGGCGTTTGGCAATGTTGAACCGGCTGTTCTCCTCAATACCAAATCTGAAGTAAGCGGCAAGGTCAGTTTTATGCACGCTGATCTAAAAAAAGGCGCAAGTCTTCCAAAGGACACGGTCGTGCTGCGTATCGAACCGACCACATTTGAATTTTCATTAACCGAAAGTAAAGCTGCGCTGGTGAATAGCCAGTCGTCGCTGGCACAGCTAAAAGTGGAAGAGAAGAGCGCTAAGGATGCGCTTGCTATCGTACAGAAAAATCTGAATGTAGAACTTAAAGAACAGGAACGTATTAAAGCACTGAAGGACAAAGGCATAATCTCCCAGTCAGCGCTGGATAAAGAAAAACAAAAAGTATTGGCGCTACGGCAACAGCTGCAGGATATCGAAGGCAAGCTGGCCAGTTTTGCCAGTCGAAGAAACGCGATCAAGGCGCAGATAAAACAATCTAAAAGCCAGGTCGATAAGAGCCAGGATACATTGGGAAGAACAGAGGTTCGTTTGCCTTTTGACGCCCGTATCGGAGCTGTTTCTGTCGAGAAAGGCGAGTTCGTGCAGGCGGGCAGCATGTTGTTTGAAGCGCTGGGAATACAGGCAGTAGAGATTAACGCACACCTTTCTACCAGGCAGTTTCGCCCGTTGGTTACCGGCTTACGATTTATTGAAGATGCCAGGATAGACTTGCAGGAACCTGTGGTTCTACAGGCAGCGTTATCAAGCATGAATCTTGAGGCACGCGTTCGGTTAGTCGGTGATAACAGTCAGCTGACCGTATGGGATGGCACACTTCTTTACCTGAGCGAATCGGTTGATCCCACGCGTGATACTCTGGGGCTGGTGGTGGCGGTAGATAAACCCTACGAAGGAATTATCCCCGGCAAACGTCCACCATTATTAAAAGGCATGTACACGTCTGTTGAATTTTTTGCACCTGTCAGACCAGCCCTGGTCTTACCACGTAAAGCGGTCCATCAAGGACGCGTTTATGTTGCCACTGATGAAAACACTTTGAGTATTCGGCCGGTGAATATTTTATTTACACAGGGTGATATGGTCGTTCTTGCCGGTTCGGAAGATGCAGGGTCAGAAGATGCTGGCCTGAAAACAGGTGAAAAAGTTATTATCAGTGATGTCGTTCCAGTGATGGAAGGCATGCCATTAAAAGTCATACCGGCGGTAGCGTATGCGAAACAGCTTAGACAGACGGCAGTAGGCGACCTGAACATGAAGTCGGACCTGAAGTCGGATACGGGCAGCCAGTAATGATCCGCTACTTCACGGAGCACCCGACTGCCGGCAATATCCTGATGATGGCAATTATTGCTATCGGTTTATTCTCGTTAACAAATCTAAACAAAGAATCTTTCCCTCTGCTTGATCCAAGTAAAGTAAAAGTGACCATGGCTTACCCCGGGGCAAATCCCGCCGATGTTGAAGATGGTATCTGCAACCGCCTCGAAGATGCCACAGACGGCATCAGTTTTTTGTATGAACAGAAGTGTGATGCCAGAGACAACGTGGCAATCTTTACGCTGGAGATGCACGAAGCCGGAAACATTGATGCCTTCTACGACGATATCAAAGCGGCGATAGATGGCGTTTCAGATTTCCCTGATGAAACAGAAGATGCCATTATCCAGCAGCTGGGACGTACCAGCCTGGTTGCCAATGTCGCCATCACATCCGAAAATCTGACCACGACAGAACTGAAAGCGCTGACAGAATCCTATCGCAACAAGTTGCTCGCCATCCCTCAGATTCCGATCGTCACAGTCGGCGGTTTTTCTACGCATCAGCTCCAGGTACTGATCGCCCCGGACAATCTGCTCAAATACCAGTTAAGTGTGCAGGATATAGCCGGCCTGATCGCAACGCAGGCGCTGGAACTGCCTGCGGGTTTACTGGAGAGCAAAGAGACTTCATATCAGATCCGCTTTGATAATGTTCGCAGGACGGCCGAAGAATTAGCGGACCTGGTATTTCTGAATTCACCGGGTGGCGGTGAGATCAGGTTGGGCGACATCGCACGAATTGAAGACAAGTTTGAAAAACGGGAAGAGCGTATCGAACTCAACGGTATCCCTGCCGGTTTATTGATAATCAGTAAAAACACCACTGACGATACGTTAAAAGTTTTTGATGTTCTGAGCGATTTTGTCGAAGCAGAAAATAGAATCCTGCCAGAGAGTACCCGACTTACGATCACGCAGAATAAAGCCTCGATCGTGAGTGACCGCCTCAGATTGTTAATAAAGAATGCCTGGCAGGGATTAATACTGGCAACGCTCGCACTGTTCCTGTTTTTTAACTGGCGTTATACATTCTGGGTTGCCCTGGGATTACCGATCTCATTTCTTGGCGGCCTGGCGATGATGGTGATGTTCGGCGTCACCATCAACATGATTTCGATGATCGCCTTATTGATGGCGATCGGTATCCTGATGGATGATGCCATCGTGCTTTCAGAGAGCATCGCCCATGAATACAATAAAGGTAAATCATCACTTGAATCAGCAATCGACGGAACCAAACGAGTCTTTGCCGGCGTCTTTGCCTCGTATGTAACGTCCGCATTTTT
>DAOVJH010000116.1 GCA_030673345.1 Pseudomonadota bacterium | reverse complement strand
TTCTTGCCATCTGATGGTATTACCATCTGTGATGGAAGGCGGGGCGAATGTGATTTCTGAAGCGGCAGTGGCAGGCTTACCGGTAATAGCGTCTGATATTGATGGTTCCGTGGGATTGCTCGGTGATGATTATGCGGGGTATTTTCCGGTGCAGGATACTAAGGTTCTACGTGAATTATTGTTAAAAGCTGAAAATGAACCTGGTTATTTAAAATTGCTGGAACGACAATGTAAGCAACGCGCAGGACTATTTACAAGAGAGGCTGAGAAACAGGGTTGGACTGATCTGTTGAAGGATATGGGGTTGTAGTGTTACGTTCATCTCGAACGGATGTGAGAGATCTTGAACTGTCGGAGTAAAAGATCTCTCCCGTTGGTCGAGATGACAGGGCATATAGGTGTGGAGGTTAACCTGAAACTAAGGTAACACTTTCCACACTTTCAGTGTCATCAGCCACTGCACCAATAACCACGCTCACTGGATAACCAAGTCCCACTAGCTCGGATAAACATGCCTCTGCATTATCGGCGGGAATAGCGGCCAACAAACCGCCAGAAGTTTGCGGGTCAAACAATAATGGAAAGTGTTTATGCTCACGTAATGCTCCAGGATCTTTTATCGCACGTCGCAGTCGAACATTCTGATCCTGAAGTGAGCTGAAAATGCCTGTCTCAATCATTTCAAGCGCACCATCCAGAATCGGTAGTGCATCTAAATTAAGCTCAACACTTTTCCCGGATGAACGTGTCATCTCTACCAGGTGTCCAAGCAGGCCAAAACCAGTGACGTCGGTACACGCAGTCGCATCATGGCGATGCATGCATAAACCGGCTGCCTGATTAGATAAAAGCATACTTTGCAGTGCACCATCGATCCAGCGGCCTTTGGCTTTGAGACGCATATCGGCGGCAAACAGCGTTCCTGTGCCGAGTGCTTTTGTCAGTATCAGTACATCGCCTGTCTGCATGCCTGACTTTCTCATGATCTGTTCACGGTCAGCCAGTCCGGTTACAGATAAGCCGAAGGAGAGTTCTGCGCCTTCGCTTGAGTGGCCGCCGACAAGGGCTGTGTTGCTGGCGTTTAATACATCAAGTGCCCCCGACATGGTCTGGAACAGCTGATCTTCGACCTGGTTTTCGATACCGTAGGGGATGGTGGCAACGGCCATTGCTGACTGGGCTTCGGCACCCATGGCAAAGATATCACTGAGTGCATGATTGGCGGCAATCTGACCGAACAGATACGGGTCATCGATAAAGCTGCGAAAATAATCCACGCTCTGCACGATGAGTTTGCCTGCGGGTACTTCGGATACTGCTGCATCATCTGGGTCAGCCAGGCCGATGACAATATCATCGCGTGTTACGGGCTGTAAACGATTGACCACGCGTGACAAGACCGTACTGCCCACTTTTGCACCGCAGCCGCCGCAGCGCATGGCGATGGCTGAAATCTCATGTAAGGTTTGTTTGTCAGCCATCTCCCTGTTGAATACTGGCGCCTGCGCCTGTTTCATCTCTGGCAATACATTAAAGTTGTCCATAAAACGGCGGTCAATCCAGTCTTTAACTTTCCACAGCCAGGCGCCCTCCAGTGACCAGTTGCTTCGTGAAGCGATGGCATACTTGTCGCCGGTGCTGATGAGTCCAAGAAAGTTTTTCTGTGGGATGAATTTTTTTAACGGTTTATTCTGTATGGCTCGCTCAAGGTTTCTCGCTAATGGCGGGCCCTGACGGACCGCAAATACGCCGGACTTTTCTCGAGGATGATCGATGACAGCAGCTATATCACCTGCAGCAAAAATGTTTTCATGCGAGATAGATTGCAGGCAGTCGTTGACAGCGATGAAACCATTTTCATCAACGGCCAGGCCGGTCTCGGCTAACCACGCCGGGGCGGATGCATTGGTCACCCAGAGTACGGCGTCTGCCTCATATTGTTGCCCGTCGCTGCTTATCAACTTATCTTTAAGTACCTCTTCGATGCGTTGATTGACATGTATCTGGATGTTGCGTTGTTTGAGAAAGCGGCTGAAACGTTTTCTGACCTGCCTGTTGTGTGTGGGCAGGATGCAAGCACTATCACTGTACAGGTCGATTTTTAGAAAATCAGTCGACTGATGATTTTTTGTTAATAGCTGATGTAATCGAAACTGCGTGGCTAATGCCATCTCAACGCCGCCGGCACCGCCGCCGACGATAGCAAGATGGAAATCTTTTTCTGTGTGTCCTGTAACGATATCGATCAGCTCATCCCATCGTGTTAAAAATCGATCGATAGGTTTGACTGGTAAGGTGAATCGGTCAGCACCGGGAATATGTAATGCGCCAGGCCTGGAACCGATGTTGATCGAAAGGTAATCATAAGGAATCGGCGGACGGCCATCACAGAATATCTGTTTATTATTTAGATCGATGTCATCTACTTCGGCATGATAGATGCGGGCCTGTGCAAATTGCGCTAATGGTCGCAGGTCAATATGCGCCTGGTCGTAACTGTAATGACCGGCAATATAACCGGGCAGCATGCCGGAATAAGGTGTATGTAAATCCCGGGTGATTAAGGTGAGCCGTAAACCCGGTACTGGATGCATGGCAAAATACTTCAGTACGGAAAGGTGGCTGTGGCCACCGCCAATGAGGACAAGGTCCTTGATGACCGGTACTGTGTTGGTATTATTCATGCGAGCAGGATTTATTAATACAATTTCTTATTCATTGTTATGAAAGCATGTAGCTTACACGTTATGTTGAGTTCTTTAAATGCCCTCGGGGTGACACTCATTCGCGGAACAAGTTTCTTCAGTATACATAAGATGCTGAGAAAACATGCAGTCAGTTTTTGTTGCGGCTATGCTATGACTACGATATTGTTAGACGCATCATAGTCCATGTTTTAAGCAGCTAGCTCATGAGTGATTCGCATTCACAACGTTACCAGTTTTTCGATCAGCACCCGGAAATCTTGAATTTTCGTGCTGACATCCTTCAAGGACTGTCTTCTCCAGAACCTTACATCTCTCCTAAATATTTTTATGATGAGGCCGGTTCACGTTTATTTGAAGAAATCTGTAATTGTGATGAGTATTATCCAACGCGCACTGAAGTCAGCATCATTCGCGATAATATTGATGATATCGTAGAAATACTCGGAAAAGATTGCCTGCTTATCGAGCCTGGAAGCGGCGACAGTTACAAGGTTCGTCTGTTGCTGGATGCCCTCCGGCCAGTTGCCTATCTGCCTATCGATATCTCAAAACGTTACCTGCAGGACGAGGCAAAAAAGCTGGCGGCTGAGTTTACCTGGTTAAACGTGCATGCTATCTGTGCTGATTTTACCGGTAAGCTCGAGCTGCCATACCATGTAGAGACCACGAACAAAGTTGCATTTTTTCCAGGGTCAACCATCGGTAATTTCGTTCCCGAGCAGGCAGTCAAAGTGCTCGAAGAAATCAAAGTGATGGTCGGCGAGGCTGGCGGGGTATTGATCGGTGTCGACTTGCAGAAGGATGCTGAGATATTAAATGCAGCATATGATGATAAGAGTGGTTATACCGCAGCGTTTAATAAGAACTTACTGGTGCGGATCAATCGTGAGCTGGGTGCGGACTTTAAGCCTGATCAGTTTCGGCATCATGCGTTTTATAATCAGGCTGAGCATCGTATTGAGATGCATCTTGTTAGTACACAGGATCAACAGGTGGAAATCGATGGCCAGGTATTTCAGTTTGACCGTGATCGATCAATCCTTACCGAATATTCACACAAATATTCGGTAGCGCTTTTTCAGCAGTTAGCCGATCAGGCAGGTTTTAAGGTCGTGAAAACGTGGGTAGATAAGGATCGTTTATTCAGTGTGCATTATCTATCGAGTTGAGGTTTCTAAATAAAGCGGCTATAGCTTATGGCGTAGTTGATATCGGTAAGACATCACGTGTTAGATCATTCATCGATAAGGTATTCCTGGATGAGCTGATGATGGGTCTCTCTTCTGACTGAGCACGTTGTTGATAGATCAATGCGTAAGCCAGTACGTTTATTACATACTCGCGCGTTTCTTTATATGGAATTGTTTCTATCCAGATATCGGCGGGCATCGATTCAGATTCAGGCAACCATTTATTTACACGTCTAGGGCCAGCATTGTAGGCGGCAAGTGCGATGGCATAATTTCCATCAAACTGGTTTAAAAGTTTTTGATAATAGAAAGCACCGTATTTTAAATTAGTCTCCGGGTTGTACAGACTGTTATTTCCACGCCAGCGTTCATTGAGATTTTTGGCGATCTGTCGTCCGGTGCCCGGCATGATCTGCATCAGGCCGCGTGCGCCTACAGGGGAATAGGCTTTTTCGTTGAAAGCACTTTCGCGTCGTACTAAGCCAAACAGAATGGCAGGATTTAGTTTTTGCTGAACAGAGTTTTCGAGTATCTTATCGGTATAACTTAGCGGGAAGCGTAATTCTATATCATCCCAGTGTTTTGCTTTGGCAACTGTGAATATTGCGATTTCGTCCCATTGCCATTGTTGTGCTAATTTTGCTGCGATGATTATTTCTTTTGTATTTAGCTGACGTGTGGCATGCCACCATTGTACTTTGGCATCATTTTTTCTATCGAGAACCATGAATTCAAACGCAACACGAAATTCATCCCGATTTTTCAATGCAGTTATTTCTTCAGCTGAAACCAGTATCGGGTTTTCAGATAGCTGGTACAGGTTGTTGACTTTGTCGGCTGCAAGAAAACCATAAAAACTTCGTTTGTTTGAGAGTTCGATCAGCAGCGGTTGTGCCATCTCAGGTTTATCTGTTTCTATGTAAGCGCGTGCCAGCCAGTATTGCCATTTTTCATCCACTTTTTCCTTGTTGCTTAATGCGTGTATCGCCGTTAAAACATTCGACCAGTTTTGTTCTATCAAGGCGATACGTACACGCCATGTTCTGCTGCTCTTGCTATGTTCCTCTAGCTGGCCGAGGCGTTCATAGGCACCGGTCTCACGTTTGAAAACCAGTTTGAGCGCTAATCGCCTTTCTAGTTTTTCTGCCAGTTTTTTATTGATTTTAAAATCTTGTTTATTGGTATCCCATATCTCGATGGCTGCTTTGATGTCTTTTCCTGCCAGTCGATCGATCGCGTGCCTGAACATGAATGCTGATTCAGGTGATTGTGGTTGTGATAAAAACCGTTTCATATAGCGTGAAGGGTCACGATGCAGGTTTAACCACAGCTGTGCAGTGGCATGGTAACGTTTTGGCATCAGGGTTCTTACATATTTAGCAAGGCTGACTTTGTTGTTTTTTAAAGCGGCATCAAACCGTTTCCAGCGTAGATATTGTGTAAATAAAACAGATTTTTTCAGCTGTGAAAATAATGGGTCGCACACCCGTGGTTGTGAACGCCCAACCGCCCATAATTGTTGTGCACCGGCGAGTGCTGCAGATTTGTCACCAGCATTTAACTCTGCACGATGGAAGTAACAGC
>DAOVJH010000428.1 GCA_030673345.1 Pseudomonadota bacterium | reverse complement strand
CTGACCGTTATTTTACTGATAGCGTTGGTGGTCGTTATGTTGTTTTATATACGCTTCAGGGCACGATATATAAAGTAAAAGGCAACTAAAGGCTGGCAGTAAAAGATTTTAATGCAGGCCAGAAAGATTTTGTATGTGTTATGCCGGCATGTCCCCCTCTTTTAAACCAGTGTGATTTTTTTGGCTGTCTGGCCTGGTCATATAATTCTTTAGCGTGCCAGAAAGAAATAACCTGATCATCCAGGCTGTGAACAATAAAAAGCGGTGCTTTGATCTCTTTAATCTTATCGATAGTGGTAAATTTATCAAAAGGAATAAGCGGATAAACCGTCGTAACCCTGAAGGCTGTTGTAAAAGGGCTTTCAAGCACCAGTCCGGCGACGGGTTCTCTGGAAGCGAGCTCGGTTGCGATAGCCGCCCCTAAAGAGTGGCCATAAGAAATTATATGTCCAGGGTTTAGCTGGTATTTTTCGATGAGATGATGATAGACGGCCAGCACATCATTATAGACCTGTTGTTCAGAAGCGATGCCCTCACTTAAGCCATAACCACTGTAATCATAAACGATGACGGAAAAACCGTTTTTATAGAAGTTTTCCAGCAGGTGTTTTAAGTGGCCGATATCCGCTGCATTACCGTGGCTGTATAGTATGGTGTATTGGGCTTTTGGGTTATAAAGGTAGCGTGCGACGATGGGGTGTGACTCGTTTTTTTCGATCGCACTTTTTGAGTGGATGGTGAAGAGGTCATCGCTATGCTGATAGCTGGCAGCAGGGGGTAAAAATATCAGGTCATCACTATACAGCAGGCCAATGCCGATCATGAACAGGTAGACCGGGGACAGGATAAAAGTCAGCTTTATAAACAGCTTTTTTATTATAATCAATGTACGGTTGGTTATCATCAGTAGATAATACCTTTGCCAGGTAATATTCGTAAGACTTTAAAAAACAACTTTAGTTAGATAAAAATGAAAGATTCAACAAAAAACGCCGCTATATTGCTCATCCATTGCCCGGACAAACCCGGTATCGTGGTTGCGATCACCGACTTCATCCATAACAACCGTGGAAATATCTTATACCTGGATCAGCATGTCGACAGTGAGCGTGGCGTCTTTTTTATGCGCATAGAATGGGACCTTGAAAACTTTGCCATCAAGCGTGAAAAGCTTGCAGAATATTTTGAAACCCTGGTTGGCTCCCGTTATGAGATGACCTCGCAGCTGCATTTTACCGATACCAGGCTGCGAATGGCCTTATTTGTTTCAAAGATGTCACATTGTTTTTATGACCTGCTGGCACGTTATGAAAGTGGTGAGCTCAATGTTGATATCCCTGTCATCATCAGTAACCATACTGATCTGCAGCATGCGGCCGAACGCCTCGGCATCGACTTTCACTGTGTCGCGATCACCAAAGAGAATAAAAAACAGCAGGAAGAAAAACAGAAGGCATTATTACAACAATACGATATCGACTTTATCGTGCTGGCGCGTTACATGCAGGTATTAAGTGATGACTTCGTCAAAGATTATCCGCAACGTATTATCAATATCCATCATTCATTCCTGCCGGCCTTCCCGGGCGGTCGCCCTTACCATAGCGCTCATGAGCGCGGGGTAAAAATAATCGGTGCGACCAGCCATTATGTAACGGCCGAACTCGATGCCGGCCCGATCATCGAGCAGGATGTCGTCCACGTCAGCCACAAAGATTCAGTCGAAGACATGGTGCGCATCGGTCGTGACCTGGAAAAGATTGTATTGGCACGTGCGGTTAGACACCATGTGCATCATGATCTGTTGGTGTATGAAAACCGTACCGTAGTTTTTGAATAAATATATCTAAGAGCCGACTATCACCACAAAGCAGACCTCTTGAAGATGGTTCTCTCCCTCTCCCTTTGGGAGAGGGTTGGGGTGAGGGTATCAATGAAAACACCCTCATCCTAGCCTTCTCTCAGAG
>DAOVJH010000459.1 GCA_030673345.1 Pseudomonadota bacterium | reverse complement strand
TCATTTACCAGTGTTAAAACGGCCGGGCGATCGTGTGCTCTCAGGCTGTTCAAGTTACCGTACTTATACAGGCAGCGTAAGGAAAAAGTTTCTGCCTGTTTACATGCGGTGGTAACGATCTTGTTGTTATAGCTATAGTTCCAGGCTTTGAATAATTCCTGAAATGCAGATGCCTGGCTGTTGTTGCTACCATTAAAGATCGTTTCTATATCATCATGATCAGTCACTGCGTCATCTTCAGCAGGAAGTGTGGTGACGGCGTTGCCTGGTTCCAGGGTAGTGTTTTCTTCTTTGTCAGCTGAGGCGATTTTTTCTACCGGGTCTGTTTCAGGTGACCTGAGTATTTCGTCAGGTGTCTGTTCTGGTGAAGCGGTTATCGGCAGGTCATCCTGAACCTCATCGCTGACCATGGGTGTATCCTGAACCTGTGTTTCAGCGATAGCAGGTGATGGACCATCTGAGCCATATTGTTCGAAGTCACTGGCTGGTTTTAACGTCAGGTAGAGAAATATTGCTATGGCAAAAATCGTGATACCGGATAGTGCGGCAATCGGGTACAACCATTGCCTGTTCTTCTGTTGCTTTTCAACATTTTTCAGTTCACCAAAAACTTCTGTTGCTGCTTTTTTTATGATGGGCGGGTGTACTGCATGCTGACCCTCTACATAGGCGCCTAACAAGGCGCGATCACATAGGATGTTGATCAATCGAGGCACGCCATCACTCAGTCTGAATAACAGTTTTATACTGTTTTCCGGGAACGGTTGAATATTTTGACCGGCAACAGCAAGCCGGTGGCTGATATAGGCTTTTACTTCATTTCTTGTTAGTGGATTCAGATGAAAGCGTGCAGTAATGCGTTGTGCCAGCTGGCGCATCTCGGTTCTTGCGAGTATGTCCAGTAGTTCGGGCTGGCCGAGAACGATGATCTGTAATAATTTTCGCTGATTGGTTTCCAGGTTCGTCAATAAGCGCAGCTGTTCTAGTACTTTGCTGCTCAGGTTCTGGGCCTCATCGATGATCAATACGGTCTTTTCATCGTTACGGTTGCTCTCTATCAAAAACTGATAGATCCGGTCGGTATAGGTTTTGATGCTGTTGTCGGAACCGGGGTAGCTGATTTTTAACTCGTCACAGATCGTTTCGAGCAACTCTATCTCACTGAGCTTCGGGTTGAGTACCAGGGCCACGTTCGCCTGGTCGGGAATCTGTTCCAGCAGACATCGGCAGATCGTGGTTTTGCCGGTGCCGACTTCACCAGTGAGCAGGATGCAGCCGCCTTCACTATTTAAGCCATAGACAAGGTGTGCCAGCGCCTCACGGTGCTGTGCAGTCATATATAAATAACGTGGATCGGGCGCGATCGAAAAAGGCGCTTCCTTGAATCCAAAATACTCGTTATACATGTGTCTCTGGTGTTGCGGTTAAAATACGTACTATAGCGAAGGCGCAAGCGGGAAACAACCGAAGTCTGTTTGCGGCGGTTCTGACAGGTTTTGAGCAGTGGTGTGTTTATTCAGGCTGGAATACAGAGATGGTCAAATTATTCGATTTTGCCTGAAGCATGGCTTTGTCTGCATGTCGGATCAACATCTTTTCATCCTCTCCGTGGATGGGGAAGATACTGATGCCTATCTTACACTCGATATCGATGTTATGGCTGTCTATCACGAAAGTTTTG
>DAOVJH010000017.1 GCA_030673345.1 Pseudomonadota bacterium | reverse complement strand
TTTGAAGTTACAGGAAGTTGATTACTGGATTGACTCAAAAACAAAATCGATTAACCACAGAGACACAGAGAGCACAGAGAAAAAATAATTTATTGTTAATCACGCCGTAGGCGCGATTAACAATAAAAACTCTGCGCTCTCTGTGTCTCTGTGGTTAAAAAGCTTTTAATCTTTTAACTGGTGTCAACGCACAGTCATCCCTGGCTCCTTGCGTCATACCGTTCATCCATGGACATAAAAAACGGCGCTGTTCCAAATGGAACAGCGCCGTTTTTGTAAACAACAATTAAATGCTGTTTATGCGTCTAGAGATTGATAGTAATCGATCAATATCTTAGCCACTTCAGGACGTGAGAACTCTTTAGGTGGTGCCATGCCCTGGCCTAACATCTCGCGAACTTTGGTGCCTGATAGAAGAACGAAATCTTCTTTTTCATGATCAGGTGCTTCACACATCATGACGACTTTATCTAACTTCTTAGAGTAAGCAGTGTGGTCAGCTTCGAATATTTCGATCTCTAATGAGCCAGCTGGAACTTGCTCTTTAAAGATTGTCTGTGCGTCGAAAGCACCGTAGTGATCACCAACACCAGCGTGGTCACGACCGATGATGAAGTGAGTTGCGCCCATATTCTGACGGAATAAAGCGTGTAATACACCTTCACGTGGACCAGCATAAAGCATATCGAAACCGTAACCGGTAACCATCGCGCTATTTTCTGGGAAGTACAGCTCAACCATCTTACGGATAGCAGCGTCACGAACTGGTGCAGGAATATCGCCAGCTTTTAATTTACCTAATAGCATGTGAATAACCAGACCATCACAACCTAAACGATCCATCGCCATGTGACAGAGTTCTTCGTGTGCAAGGTGCATCGGGTTACGGGTCTGGAATGCAACAACTTTCTTCCAGCCACGCTCAGATATCTCGTTACGGATCTCAACAGCAGTACGGAAAGTGTCTGGGAATTCAGTCTGGAAGTAAGAGAAATTCAGAACCTGAATCGGACCAGAAAGACATACTTTACCTTGAGAGTTGAATGCATCAACACCTGGGTGATCTTCACCTGCAGCTGGTGCATAAACTTTTTCAGTCATCATCGCCATGTCTTCATCAGAAAACTCTTCGATGCCTTCAACGTTCATAACGGCAACGACAGGGTTACCCTCAACGTTTGGATCTTTAAGTGCGATGCGATCGCCAACAGAGATGCCATCAGCATTTTCAACCAGGTTTAAAACTGGTGTTGGCCAGAATAGACCAGATGATGTTTTCATGCCTGTTGCAACAGAAAGTGCATCAGCTTTAGTCATGTAACCAGTTAATGGGTTGAAATAGCCTGCGCCCATCATAACGGCATTAGCTGCTGTAGCTGAGCTAACAATGATAGAAGTCAGTGTTTCAGCTTCTTTTTGTAAAGCATCGTTTTCTGCAGAATCGTATACGAACAATGGATTTAGCTCGTCTGAACCATGAGGTTTAATCATGTATTTTCTCCAAGTGATTATCGCGCTGGTCTTCAGGCCAGCCCAAATTTAAAAATTCTTGTTTAAAAAAATATTGTTATAAGCGGTTTTTGGATGATGTGATTTTTATCGTAAGAATCATTAACCACCTAAAATGCGCGCGTATTCTACCCCAAACTCAGCTGTTTTCGTAGTCAGCTAAAGTGGGTAGTGGTATTATGTTGACCGAGGTCAATTTTATGCACCTTGTCAGGGGGGGTGTGTATTTTTTATTGATTTATATCAATATGTTACTGGGGGATAGACGTAATATTTCTAGTGAAGATTACGTCTATCAATAGTTTGGCGTAACTGCCTGTATCGTGGCGGTAAAATGAAATGTTCTCAAATATCCTTTGGAGGGAAACGTATGAAAAAGTTAATTACAGTAGCAGCTGCGGCTCTATTCATTGTATCAACATCAGCCAATGCCTGGTGGAATGACAATAACAACAGTAATTGGAATAATGACTGGCGGAATGATGGTTCTGGCTATGGCGATGGATCCGGTGATGTTGATGGTGATGTAGATGGTAGTTTTAATTTTAATATGAGCGGTAAGGCTAGAGGTCGTGGTCGTGGTGATGGCCGTAGCTCATACTCTGGTGACAACCGCTGGGACAACAGGTGGGATAACCGCTGGGATAACCGCTGGGATAATAATAGTGGTAACTATGGTAATCGTGGTTATTATAACCGTCCATATTATGGTCCTGGCCCGGGTTATGGTCCTTACAATCGTGGCCCTGCTCCACAGGCGCCGGCAGCTCCAGCGCAGTAATATCGTTACTTAACTGTTACGCAATAAAAAAGCCGGGGAAACCCGGCTTTTTTATTGGATGTACCAAAAGCATATAGAGTTGTAATCTATATTTGTTTGAGATATTTCTCGACTACTTTTGCAGGTAAAGGAATGTAACCATCTTTAATTACTACTTCCTGACCCTGTCTGGAAAGTACCAGTTTGATGAATTCTTTATCCAGAGGTGAAAGTTCTTTATTAGGATGTTTGTTCACATAGACATAGAGGAAACGAGATAGCGGATACTTTCCTGAAACGGCATTATCCGGAGTGGCTTTGATAAAATCACCACCTGCTTTTTTTGTTAACGGTACAGCACGTACACCTGAAGTTTTGTAACCGATGCCAGAGTAGCCGATACCATTGACAGAACTTGATACTGACTGCACGACGGAAGCTGAACCAGGTTGTTCGTTTACGTTGTTCTTGTAGTCACCTTTACAAAGTGCTTTCTTTTTAAAGTAACCGTAGGTGCCGGATACAGAATTGCGACCATATATCTGGATGTCGCGATTTTTCCAGTTGCCGCTTAAGCCCAGGTCACCCCATTTTTTGATGTCTTTGTCACCACCGCATTTTCTTGTAGAGGAAAATACAGCGTCAACATCAGGGATGGTCATGCCTTTTACCGGGTTATCTTTGTTTACATAAACGGCTAATGCATCGATAGCAACAGGGATAGCTGTTGGTTTGTAGCCAAAACGATCTTCGAAGGCAGCGATCTCTTTCGATTTCATCTTACGGCTCATCGGACCGAAGTTTGATGTTGCCTCAGTTAGCGCTGGTGGTGCTGTAGATGAACCTGCTGCCTGGATTTGAATGTTTACATTCGGGTATGAACGTTTGAATGACTCAGCCCATAATGTCATAAGGTTTGCCAATGTGTCTGAACCGACACTCGACAGGTTGCCAGAAATGCCACTAACAGCTTTGTATTCGGGAACGCCTGCGTCAACGGATACGGCTGAAACATTTGATGCTGTAAGTAAGCCAATGCTAAGAATGACGCCGGTTAATGTTGTTCGATGAAATTTCATTACTTTTAAACTCCAGGTAAATTAAGTATGAATATTTTGTGTGTTAATTGTGAAAGCAAAATGACAGAGTTGTTACAATATTGTTACATGTAACTATCGGTTGCTCTATTAGCGTTTTTTACTCTATGTGCGAAAGAGGGAACTCACAACAGAAGGTGCTGCCTTTGCCCGGTTCACTTAAAATATGCAGAGTCGCGTCATGCCGGTCGAGTACATGTTTAACGATAGCTAGTCCAAGCCCTGTCCCGCCTTGTTCCCGGGAGCGCCCCTCATCAACACGGTAAAAACGCTCTGTCAGTCTTGGGATATGCTCATAATTTATGCCGACACCGCTATCTTTTACACCGATAGAGATACCGGTTTTGTGAGTAGTCGAAAATAATTTTATATCTTTTCCTTCAGGTGTGTAGCGGATTGCATTGGTTAGTAAATTGGAAAAGGCCATGCGTAACTCTTCATAACTTCCATGTAAGTTTGTGGTCGCATCGTTGCCCTGGCTTTCATCTTCGATGATTAGTTCGATATGATGTCTATTCTGGTCAAGAGAACATGCCTCAGTATATATATCGTTTAATATGGTTTTGATATCAACTATATTCGTATAATCAACATTTGCTGACGATTCCAGTTTTGCCAGATCAATCAGTTCAGTAATGATCCTGTTCATCCGTACTGTTTGTTGATGAATGTTTTCTAGTGGAACTTTTGTTTTTTCGTCTGCTTTGTGTTGTAAAAATTCAATGTAACCAGACATGACAGTTAGTGGTGTACGTAATTCGTGTGATGCGTTTGAAATAAAATCACGTCGCATATCATCAAGTTGACTTAATGCTGTTATATCACGTGCGCTTATCAAGTATTGTCCGTTACCGTAAGGCGTGATGTTTAATATTATTTTTTTCTGGTTGACTGGGAATTTTAAGGGTTTTTTAAAATCTTTTTTTAACAGGTAATTAACGAATTTTGGCGCGCGAATTAAATTGTCGATACGCTGACCAATATCAATGCCTGTATGCAGGTCAAACATCTTGCTTGCTGCAGGATTGAACCACTCGATCTCGTTAAGCGTATTTAAAATAATTGTCGCGTAGGGCAGCGCCTGTGTGGATTTTTGAAATCGATTAAGAATGGATGTCAGCTTGCGGCGTGATTTTCGTTGCCGTCTGTATAACTGGTACAGCTGGTAATACACTTCATCCCAGATGCCTATCACATCTGGTGTCTGTTTCGATGGGTTGGCTAGCCATTTGCTAAGCTGGTTCAGGTTGTATAAGTTCCAGACCACATAAACCAGCAGGCCAATAAATAGAAACAAAACGGTTGAATTATTTATCGTGCCTATCACCATCATGAAAAACATCCACGCAGTGAGTAATACCAGTTCTCGTCTCAGGCTGGGTGTTATGCGGTCAGGTGTCATTACTGTCTCATCATTTCTGTTTAGAGAAGCGATAGCCACTGCCGTGAACTGTTTGTAACAGCGAATCCAGGCCAAAAGGCTGCAGCTGTTTTCTCAAGCGTCTTATATGTACATCGACAGTGCGTTCTTCAACATACACCTGTGAACCCCAGACCTGGTCGAGTAATTGTGTTCGTGTAAATACACGATCGGCATGTGACATGAAGTAATGCAATAAGCGAAACTCGGTAGGGGATAACTCTAACGGTGTCTCATTAACTTTCACACGATGGCTTACCGGGTCTAAAAACAGATCACCGATATGTATGGGTTGCTCATCAGGCATGGAGCGGCGTAACAATGCCTGGATCCTCGAGTTTAATTCACGTACGGAAAAAGGTTTGGTTACGTAATCATCTGCGCCGACATCGAGGCCAAGGATCTTGTCCTCTTCTTCTGTTTTAGCTGTCACCATGATGACGGGTAACATCGAATGATATTTTCGGATACGGTGCAGCAGATCCATGCCGCTGTTATCTGGCAGCATCCAGTCGAGTAAAACCAGGTCGATAGCTTTCTCCTGAATTATCTGCCAGCCTTCTTTTACAGTATATGCATGGTGCAGCGTGTAATCCTCTGCAGCTAAAGAATACTTCAGCATGTCCTGTATGCCAGGATCATCTTCAACGATTAGAAGGTTTGCATGTGTCATGTCCAGTGCCTGTTATGAAAAAATATTTTTCTCAACTTCATCAAGATCAAGATGGCGTATGTCTTTACCCTTGACCAGGTAGATCACATATTCGCCGATATTTTTTGCGTGGTCACCGATACGCTCTAACGCGCGCGCGGCCCATATCACATCAAGTACTTCTGATGTTCGCCTGGGATCTTCCATTATGAAAGTAATTAACATTCGAATCAGGTCCTGATATTCTCTATCAGCATCTTCATCATCACGTACCACTTTGATCGCTGCATCGACATCCAGTCGTGCGTAAGCGTCGAGTACATCATGAACCATGCATTTTACCTGAGCACCAAGATGTTTGATGCCAGCATAACGACTGCTGAAGCCAGCATCGTCTTCGGCAAGGCTCAGAGCCATCTTTGCTATTTTTTCTGCCTCATCACCGATACGTTCGAGATCAGTGATGGTTTTGATGACGGCGACAACCATCCTTAGGTCGGTAGCAGCGGGCTGGCGTCTTGCCAATATCTGTATACATGCTTCGTCGATATTAACTTCGAGTGTATTCACTTTATGATCATTCAGTATGATCTTTTCGGCCCCCGGTGCATTGGTATTCTGTAGTGCTTCTATCGCACCGTTGATCTGTTGTTCGACCAGCCCGCCCATCTTTAAAACCTGGTTGCGAAGGCTCTCCATCTCTTCATCAAACTTATGTGAGATATGCTGGCTTGTGCTATTTGTGTCCATAATTAAACCTCGTTACCTAATGTAAATATTGCTGGTCATATCGTATTAGCCGTAACGGCCAGTAATATAATCTTCTGTCTGTTTCTTCGCAGGGTTGGTAAAGATTTCATTCGTTTTACCAAACTCGATCATCTCGCCCATGTACATAAAAGCGGTTTCATCCGACACACGTGCAGCCTGCTGCATGTTGTGCGTAACGATAAGAATAGTGTACTGCGATTTCAATTCGTATATAAGCTCTTCGATCTTTAATGTGGATATCGGGTCCAGCGCTGATGCCGGTTCATCCAGCAGTAATATCTCAGGTTCGATAGCGATAGCACGTGCGATGACCAGACGTTGCTGCTGACCACCGGACAGTCCCAGTGCGCTTTCATCCAGACGATCTTTAACTTCATCCCACAGTGCGGAGCCTTTAAGTGCCCATTCTACTTTTTCTTCGAGAATGCTTCGTTTGCTGATGCCCTGTAGGCGTAATCCGTAAGCAACATTTTCAAGTATGCTCATAGGGAAGGGGTTGGGTTTTTGAAACACCATGCCAACACGTTGTCGAAGTGAGGTAACGTCTATATCCGGTGCATAGATATTTTTACCATCAAGAATGATTTCACCTTCTACACGTACGCTATCGACCAGATCATTCATGCGGTTAAAACAACGCAGCAGCGTTGACTTACCACAACCACTAGGACCGATAAAAGCAGTCACGTGATTTTTTTTCATCTGGAAACTGATATCGGTTAACGCCTGCGCTTCACCATAAAATAAATTGAGATTTTTAACGTCCATACAGATCTCTACATGACCCGTGTCAGTAGACGCGGTGAGTAATGATGGATCGATCTTTGTCGCTATTGCTTCAGTCATAATAAATTTCCAATGATTCTAATCATCAAGGGTGTTAGCCATCAAGAGCGCGGTATTTTTCACGCAGTCTGTTTCTTAGATTGATTGCTGTCAGGTTGAGTGACACGATGACCACGACCAGCAGGAAGGAGGTAGCATAGACCAGTGGTCTGGCAGCTTCAACATTCGGGCTCTGAAAACCGACATCGTATATGTGAAAACCCAGATGCATAAATTTTCGGTCGAGATGCATGAATGGGAAATTACCGTCCAGCGGCAGACTGGGTGCAAGTTTTACCACGCCGACCAGCATCAGTGGTGCAACTTCACCTGCGGCACGAGCCACGGCTAAGATCAAACCAGTCATGATCGCCGGGCTCGCCATCGGCAGTACGATGCGCCACAATGTTTCTGCTTTAGTCGCGCCGAGCCCAAGACTGCCTTCGCGCAAACTCCTGGGTATGCGTGATAATCCTTCCTCAGTTGCAACGATTACTACAGGCAATGTCAGTAAGGCCAGCGTTAGTGATGACCATAACAGTCCCGGCGTGCCGAATGTCGGCGCAGGTAGTGCTTCCGGGAAAAATAATGCATCGATACTGCCACCGAGAAAGTATACAAAAAAGCCTAAACCAAATATACCGTAGACGATGGATGGCACACCGGCAAGATTGTTTACTGTGATACGGATGATACGGGTTAAAACACCCTGTTTTGCATATTCACGCAGGTACACGGCAGCGATGACACCGAAGGGTGTAACTAGCACGGCCATCAGCATAACCATCATTACCGTACCGAAGATGGCGGGAAAGATGCCGCCCTCGGTATTGGCTTCGCGTGGATCTTCAGTAATAAAAGCCCATAGTGTATGAATATAGAAGCCGATCTTGTTTAAGAATGACATCTTATTTGGCTGCCAGGCTTTTACAATTTTTTCTAATGGTATAGTGACTTCGCTGCCGTCCATCACGGTTGCTCTGATCGAATCACGGTTGATCTGTTGATACAGTTTCTGTGTCTGTTTTAACAGCACATCATATTCCTGTTTTAGATCTTTTCGCTGATCAGTCAGTTTTTTGATTTCAGTTTCAGTTAACTCATCATCGAGCTGCAGACGTTTTTCTTTCAGACGTAACCTTTCCAGCTGATAATTTATTGCGCCGATATCACCCTGTTCCAGTTCTAATATCTGTTCACGGATATCGATGGTTCTATGTAAGTGTTTGATGAAAGCAGTCCATGCTCTGTCGCCATCTGCAACCAGCTGCTCGTTTCCATCCTTGTCTTTCTCATAAACAGCTGTCAGATAACCATAGAAGTTACCCCACTCGATGCGTTCCAGTGCCATCAGGTTTTCTGGTTGCTCACGATCGATAAGGTCGATGTCATACAACCATCTAAAGTCGCTGCCTAAGATATCACGGTTGCCGGTCTTCACCAGGTAGCGTGTAACGTTGCCTTGCTCGTCACCGACGTCAGCATTTTTATCGAGATTAATATTGTGCAGTGATTCCAGTGGTACAGTTTCAGATTCGATAATCTCGGCGATCACAGTTAAAGCACTTTCATTATTCTGGTAATGAAAAGCTTCAACATTGGCTGGCCAGAAATGGCTCATGCCGCGAAACAGGATCAGCAGTAATAATCCGAACACGGCGACCAGTGCGATAGCGATGGCGCCGGCATTTAACCAGATCCACGGTGTGCCGCCTTTGAACCATGATTGTATATCTGAGCGAATCATAAACCACTATACCTCTGACGTAAGCGATGACGAATTATCTCTGCCAGCGTGTTGAACACGAAAGTGAACAGAAACAGGATTAATGCGGCGAGGAACAGAACGCGATAGTGAGTACTGAAAACCTCAGCCTCGGGGACTTCGACAGCCAGGTTGGCTGCCAGCGTGCGCATGCCCTGGAAGATACTCATGTCCATTAACGGGGTATTGCCTGTCGCCATTAATACGATCATGGTTTCACCAACGGCGCGGCCAAAACCCATCATAATCGCTGAAAAAATACCGGGACTGGCAGCGGGTAAAACCACGCTGGTCATGGTCTGCCAGCGGGTTGCACCCAGTGCCAGAGAACCGCGGACCAGATGTTGCGGTACACTGAATAACGCGTCTTCTGCGATAGAAAATATCGTAGGGATGACAGCAAAACCCATGATAAGACCAACCACCAGTGCATTGCGCTGGTCATAACTCAGACCCCATTCATTACTCATGTGTGAACGCAGGTCACCATCAAAAAATAGTATTTCGATCGGTGAACTCAAGACCATTGATAACCAGATTAAAAACAGCACGACTGGAATTAATATCAGGGCTTCCCAGCCTTCAAAAACCGATTTGTTGGGAACGAAACGCCACAGCCAGGCACAGAGTATAAAGCCAGCCGGTAAGATGAGCAGCAGGGTAAAGATACCCGCGAGGTGGGTTTCTACATAGGGAGCGAGCCATAACCCGGCAAGAAAACCGAGGATTACCGTCGGCAATGCTTCCATGATCTCGATCGACGGTTTTACTGTCTGGCGCATTCGCGGTGCCATGAACTGGGCGGTAAAAATAGCGCCGAAGATAGCGATAGGCACTGCGAAAATCATCGCATAAAAAGCTGCTTTGATGGTACCGAAAGATAATGGCATCAAGCTGAACTTAGGCTCAAATTCATTGGTCGATGCGGATGATTGCCAGATATAGTCTGCTTCATCATAACCTTCGTACCAGACCTTGCCCCACAGCACGTCCCAGGAGATTTCCGGGTATTCATTATGTACCTGGTACAGGTGCAGCTGGTTTTTATCATCAGCGACTAACAGGTGTTGCGCACGTGTAGACCAGGCCATGTTCTCGATAGACGTTTCTGCGGTATTGATGTCTGCCAGCGTTCTCTGTGATGTCGAGTAATAGAGCGTGATACTGCCTTTGCTGTCAGCAACTGCAAAACCTTTTCGTTGCTGCTCAGTTGCGATATAAGTAACCGCCTGCCTGTTGTTATCGCCATTCTTAGGAAAAGCGCGGATGAAGGTTAATTCTCTGCCGCCATCTTTTCGTACCGACATCCATTGCTGTACTTCGCCATTTTCCAGCCCGATCAATAATGACGAGCCGCCAAGCAGCAGCTTAAGCCGGGTTATTTCCTGTATGAAATTATATTCTGTTGTATTGCCATCGAAGCCGTCTTCATCCAGTGAGTAATCAGTTAGTGTGCCGCCTGATGTGGCGGTATATAAATGATCAAGTGCCGGTGTCAGGATAATCGAATCGATACTGGTTTCTATTGCAAGTTCAGATTTTGATTCCAGCTCGATGCTGATATCGCCACTGATAAACGATTCTTCACGCAGATAACGTGTAGCGACCAAACGGTTGTCGATCGTGGTGGCTGCAAGACCGGCGCCATCTTCATTTAATTGCACCACGACCTGCGTTAATGCCTGTTCTGATTCGTCCAGTGACAGCAGTTCTTCACCCAATGGGTATTCGAGTCTGGGGGTCAGGGTGCGTATATCATCCGGATAACTAAGGTCAAACTTATAACGAACTGCCAGTGCGGAACCATTTTCGAGGCCTAAAACGACAAGATCAAGGTTCGATGAAACGCTGGTTATTCGCGCAGGTAGCGTCAGATCTATATCCTGAACTATTACACCAGAATCTGTGCTGAAGAAGATGATATGTCCGTTATCGGTAAAGCGGACACCGATAGTGCCTTGTTCCTCAAGGCCAAGATGCAGGGTTTTGCCTTCACCAGGGGAGATATAGGTGACGCTTTCTTTGATCTCAGCTGAGCCAAACATGGGCACAACAACATAGAGCAGATAAAAGAAGATCAACAAGATAGCGATAATGACACTGATGCCACCAGCTCCTACAAAATACCGTGTCAGGCGGTCTTTTAAGGCACGCTGGTTATAACGTGCTTTCATTGGCGTTTGTAATGACTGATCTTTCATGCGGCAAGTTTATCGCCGTGATGTTACAAAGATATTACAGGATGTGACAGTTTGATGAATATATGGAAATAATGCCAGATCATGCTTGAGTTACTGGTGTATCAATGCCTGTTGTCGACCTATAACGGCCGATGGTACATACGGTTCTGGCAGTCTGCTCACCACAAAGCAGACATCAGGGAAATTGACCTAACGCAGTATGCTTGGTACAAAGCGGACATTAGAAAACAAAGTCTACAGTGAAAAAGTCTAATCTGTAGTTAGGTATACTGTCCCCAGATTTCCCAGATTCGATTGCAACCGGGACGCCAGATCCGTATGTGCTACTAAAAAGATAATTAATGAACAAGAATCACTAACAGACAGCATATGAAGTTCAATATATAATCGGACGTTCGTGTGGAACTGTTACACCACGCAACCAAATAAGCAGTTAAATAAATGGAGTGAATAACAATGAATAAATATAGCCATCTAAGCAGTATCGTACTGGCATCTATTATATCTGCGGCA
>DAOVJH010000010.1 GCA_030673345.1 Pseudomonadota bacterium | reverse complement strand
GTCTACGACCGTGGCACATTATTTGGGCTGCAGACTGGTGGCCGCACAGAATCTATCCTGATGTCACTGCCACCGGTGGTGCATTTTGAATACGATAGAGCTATCCCGAAAGATTCGGAAGAAGAGAAACTCTACCGTTATTACCTGAAGCCGAAAGACTGGGTTTAGCGGTCTATCGCAGTCAACCGCAGAAACATCTCTCGATCAGGAACGCTGTTGCTGCAACTTGACCACGTTGCGATGCGGCAGCTCAGTCAACGGTACCGAGATGTAATTCCCCTGCACCCTATCGACACCGCAGATCTTCAACAGACGCACGATCTCGGGGCTTTCGACATACTCGGCCACAGTGTACCGTCCCAATGAATGCGCGACATCGTTCATCGCGGTGACGATCGCCCTGTCAGTCGCACCGCGTGCCATACTGCGCACGAACTGGCCATCGATCTTGACAAAATCGGTAGGCAGATTTTTCAGCTGAGAGAAAGAACAGAAACCTGAACCAAAATCATCCAGCGAGAAACGACATCCGATCTTTCTCAATTCATTTATAAAGTCATTCGCCTGTTCAAGATTCGCGATCGCACATGTTTCCGTCACCTCGAAGGTCAACGAACTCGGACTGACGTCATATTGTTCTATCAGTGACTTTATCCTGCCCAGTGTTTCATCACTGTCGACAGTATTACCAGAAATGTTTATCGACAGACGTATATTTTTACTCATCGGGCCGGTCGCAACGACTTCCTGCAGTGCATTTTCCAGTACCCACATATCGATATCTGTCATCATGTTAAAGCGTTCAGCTGTCGGGATAAAACTATCAGGGTAATTTAATTCCCCGTTTTCATCGATCATCCTGACCAGAACTTCATAGCTATTAATCTTATCGCCTTCACTCAGATGCCTCTGCCACAGGACACCATCCTGCGCTGGCAGATTAATCAGGTCGACATCCTTCATCTCCATGATCGGCTGAAAGTGCAACTGAAACATGTCTTTCTCAAGTGCTTCCCTGATACGCGCGGACCAACCTAGTTCACTGCCCATCGCGTTGCGCTCATCACTGCTCTTCTCATACATGTGCGTCTGATTTCTGCCCATGCGTTTCGAGATATGACAGGCGATATCTGCATTCGCCATCACGTCACCTGCGGTGATGTTCGCTACATCCATCATCACTATACCAAAACTTGCATTTACGTGATACGCCTTATCTTCATGATGAACGCGCAGATTTGAAAGCGACACCCTGATCTCATCAGCGATGCTTACCGCTACGCCCTCATCAACATTTTTCAATATCAGCGCAAACTCATCACCACCGATCCGCGCAGCTACATCATGGCGCCGTAGATGTTTACTTATTTCCTGGCTCAGATCGATGAGCAGTTTGTCACCGACTTCATGGCCAGCTGTATCATTGACATATTTAAATCGATCCAGGTCGAGGTATACCAACGCACTCATGATTCCGGTACGGTTTACGCTGTTGATTTCTTTTTCGAGAAAACTTTCGAAGTAACGACGGTTATACAGACCGGTAAGATGGTCATGTGTTGCCTGCCAACGCAATTTTTCTTCCATCATCTTGCGTTCTGATATATCACGGAACGCGATCACAGACCCTTCCTGCTTGCCATTGACCGACAGGGCATACAGGGTACAGTCGACCGGTATCTCTTTTCCGCTCTTATGGCAAAATTTCGTCTCCCAGCCTTTTAACTGTTCGCCGGAATAATACGCTTCTTTCAACAGGTCACGGCCATCGTCCTGCTTTTTAAAATGGAATGCATCATAGGCGCTCACACCCAGAAAAGGTTTTACATCATCCATGCCTAACACTTTTAACGCGGCAGGATTCATGAAAGTAATATGACCATTTTTATCTACGCCATAGACACCTTCACCCACAGACTCCAGGATGGCTGCAAGATTCTCACGCTGCTTTTCGATCGAGCGCTGCACTTCGATAAAACGACGCATACCTGAAATACGTGCCAGGAATAATTCCTCGGCTTCATTTTTGAACATACATTCGATCGCACCTGCCTGTAGGCAGTCACGGATCACAGAGTCCAGGTAAGTACCCGTGATGACCGCGGTGCGTATATCGGCAGTCAACGGATCATCTCTTAATTTCTGACACAGCACATAACCATTTTGCTCTGGCATAAAATAATCCACGATAGCTATATCAACAGCTTCATCATGTGCGACCTTATATGCCTCATCTACTGAGCTCGCGGTCACCACTTTATAATTATTCCGCTCCAGCAGACGTTTATAATAGATCCGGATACTCTTAGAGTCATCGACAAACAGAACATTGGTCTGACTGACATCGCGACGCGACTGACTCTGCTTGATGACCGGCTCCTGTGCGCCAGGATCCAGCATGGCCTGCAATGAAGACACCACTTCCTGATAATTTTCCCATGGTGTAAGCGCCGTCGTCTTGCGGGTACTCATCCAGTTAAGCAGCTCCACCTCAGCATCATTCGACAGCAGTACGACCGGAACCTCGCTGTAAGGTTCTCGATCTAAAAGCACTAACAGGTGTTTGGATTCGTCAAAATGTTCGTAGTTGGGCCAGCCGACCAGGATGGCATCTAGCTGTAGAGTATTAGACTTCAGTGTCTGCGTCGCTGATTCAAAGCTATCAGCAGTAATAAGTTCGTATCCCTGCTTCTGAAGTGTCTTACCAAGCATGTAACGCAAGGTGGCAGATTCTTCAACCATCAATATACGTTGCTTAGTGGTATTATGCGGCATGTGATGTTTCCCCAAAAACTTCAAAAATACTTAGCGGGCAATTCATAAGAGTTGCGGACGAGTTAAAGGCACCTAACAGATAAGATAGAATCAAAAATCTGTTAAAACCCCGGATTTAGTCACATTTCAATAAGATATTTATAGGCAATTTAAGCCGAAAAATCCAGTATTCATCCTATATCTGCTCGACAATAATAAAAAAAGCCGGCCAAAAATGCTTTTGGGCCGGCTTCTTCTTACATTTCATCCGAAACAACAATATTCAGATGCATATGATTTTACTTACTACGCTGCATTACTGTCCCGTAGAACCGCACTTACCTTCACCGCACTTCGCTTCCTTGCCTTTATCACCACCGCATTTACCTTCACCGCAAACGCCTTCTGACATAGCCACGTTGTAACCAGTATTTAGCTGCTGCATACCGAATGGATTTTCAGCTGCTACCACATTACCAGTAGCAAATGACGCGACGATCGCTGCACTAGCAGCAACAGATGTTAATTTCTTCATAGTTTCTTCCTTGTTATTGGTTTTTTTAATCAGTTTCCCATATCCTGACATTCAAAATGATGGTTACCGGATTTGAAACATCTCAGAAACAAAAGTTCAAAACTGCCTGTCTTTTATTTCAAACCTTGCTTTATCGCTTCGATCACCTCATTTTCGATCTGTTTTAGCAAATCTCTGGCAGGGCTGTTTTTCGCCATAACACCCGGCCTGTTAAATAACACCGTGGCCTTACCATCACGCTCGATCACGGTAAGATGCAGAGGACAGAAACCGAGCATATCCGGGTCTGAATTACTGACTTTATTGGCATACCAGCCGTTGCAGAAAACCATGCTGCGAATCACTGAGATATTGTTTTGATTATAATCATCACCCCATTTTTTCGAAAAACGCGCCAGATTATTGCCAATATTTGGCTCAAAAACCACGAAAAAACGGGCATCTTCCAAACTTTTGTACAGCTTGTCATATACCTCTGAAACCGGTTTATCCACCTGTTGTTTATATACAGCCTGCTCACTTCCGTCCGCATGAGCCGGTATCAACGACAGCAGCAGTAGGGTAAACACAAACCAGTTCATCAATAATTTTATTGTTTTCACCTTTCTCATCATTTCTCCTGCACCCTCGTAAAAAATTGACCAGCCCCGACCCAAATGCTGCGCTATTGTATAACGATGTCTGAATATTGACATCAAATGATGGCATCGTATATTTTGCCTGTTACAATACGTTAAATTCTTAATATCGCGGAGCAAACTGTGCCCACAACCGGTGATTTTTCAGCAACTAGAATGCGACGTATGCGACGCAATGATTTCTCCCGTCGACTGATGCGAGAAAATAGCCTGTCAGCGGATGACCTCATATACCCCATGTTTGTTATCGAAGGAAACAATCAGCGTGAGGCGGTATCTTCGATGCCGGGTGTTGAACGTGTCAGTATCGACCAGTTACTGATCGAAGCAAAACAGTGTTTCGACCTGGGCATTCCTGCCATCGCGCTTTTCCCGGTGGTCTCTGATGACAAAAAATCAGATGATGCAACCGAAGCTTACAATCCGGACGGCCTGGCACAAACAGCTGTCAGAGAATTAAAAAAAGCACTGCCGGAACTTGGTGTAATCACCGATGTTGCTCTCGACCCATTTACCAGCCACGGTCAGGACGGCCTGACCGATGACAGCGGTTACGTATTAAATGACGAAACCGTCGAAGTGCTGGTCAAACAGGCCCTATCACATGCACAGGCGGGCGCCGACATAGTCGCACCGTCAGACATGATGGATGGCCGTATCGGCGCTATCCGCCAGGCCCTGGAAAACGGCGGTTTTATCCATACCCGCATCCTTTCCTACTCTGCAAAATATGCTTCCAGCTTCTATGGGCCATTCCGTGATGCCGTAGGCTCAGCAAAAAATTTGGCCGGTGGAAATAAGTACAGCTACCAGATGGATCCCGCCAACTCCGATGAAGCACTGCATGAAGTCGAACTCGATATCAAAGAAGGCGCGGATATGTTCATGGTTAAACCAGGCATGCCCTATCTTGATATCGTGCGCCGGGTGAAAGATGAATTTGCCATCCCCACTTACGTCTATCAGGTCAGTGGTGAATATGCCATGTTAAAAGCTGCCTCACAGAATGGCTGGCTTGACGAAGAAGCAACCGTGATGGAAAGCCTGTTAGGTTTCAAACGCGCTGGTGCCGATGGCATTCTGACCTACTATGCAAAAACAGTTGCACAGTGGTTAAACAAAAAAAGCTAAACGCACATCGCTTACCCTGCACCCGTAATGACGACAAACCTTGACCACTATGCCGTTTTCGGCAATCCGATAAAACATAGCAAGTCACCGCAGATACACAGCCTTTTTGCCAAACAGACAAAACAGTCACTGATCTATACCGCAGAACTTGCCGAAATTGGCCAATTCGATCAAGCCGTCAGGGACTTTCTCCAGCATGACGGTAAAGGTCTAAATATCACCGTCCCATTCAAGGAAGACGCCTGGAAACTTGCCAGTCAGCACAGTGACCGGGCACAACGTGCCGGCGCAGTTAATACATTAAAACTTGAAGCTGATGGCAGTTTATACGGTGACACCACAGACGGCGTAGGCCTGGTTCGCGACCTGATGCAGAACCATCATATCGGTATCAAAGGTAAAACCATCTTGATCATCGGTGCTGGCGGTGCCGTACGCGGAATAATCGAAGCCCTTTTAGAACAGCAACCATCCTCTCTATTGATCACCAATCGAACGAGACAGAAAGCCATACAGCTGGCTGAAGACTTTTCTGATCTTGGGAATATCAACGGTTGTGGACTGGACGAAACCGGTGGAGATAGTTTTGACGTCATCATCAATGGTACCTCGGCCAGCCTGCAGGGTGACCTGCCGCCATTGCCTGCAACTATCTTTCACAAATACAGCTGCAGCTACGACATGATGTATTCGTCACAGGCAACTGTATTCATGCAATGGTCGATAGACAATGGTGCCGAACAGGTGTTTGATGGATTAGGTATGCTGGTCGAACAGGCGGCTGAATCTTTTTATATCTGGCGTGGTGTCAAAGCAGAAACTTCTGCAGTGATCAAGCACCTGCGAGAGACGTTATGAACATTGTGAGAGCATTTACCAATGGTTCTGGCTAGCTGCCAGACTCACCGCGATTCTACTGCTCTTCGATAAACAGGTTAAACTTTTCAGACGACATAGGCCGGCTGATCAAATAACCCTGTATCGTGTCACAACCCAGACGGGTCAGCATATCCAGTGCGGATTTATTTTCAACGCCTTCAGCAACCACTGATAACCCGAGGTTATGTGCCAGTTCGATCGTTGAATGCACGACGGCCTGATCATCTTTATTATCGACCATCTCTTTAATAAAGGTTTGATCTATCTTCAATTCACTGACCGGCAGGCGCCTCAATCGACTCAACGATGAATACCCGGTGCCATAATCGTCGATAGATAATTCTACGCCGAGCGAACAGATATGCTCTAGCACCTCTGCCAGACGATCGAACTCTGACAGGAACAGATTTTCCGTGATCTCGAACGTTAGCAGCTCACCATCACTTTCACCTTTGATGATCTGATCGATCTTTTCTTTAAAGTCCGGATGCATCAGTGTTTGCGGCGACAGGTTTACAGCAACACGCATGATGCTATATCCGCTTTTCCATTCTTTCGCCTGTGCCAGCGCTGTCTCTATAGCCCAGTATGTGTACTCGTCGATCATGCCATTCTGCTCAAGAACGCGGATAAATATATTTGGCGGTACATTACCTCGGTCTTTACAGTACCAGCGTCCCAACGCTTCGGCTGAAACTACCTGCCCACTCTGCGCACTGATCTTTGGCTGATAATGCAGCTCGAACTGCTTTTCGTCGAGCGCCTTTCGCGCATCAGCAACCATCGCAAGATGGCCCTGCGCCAGATGATCTTTGTCTGAATCATATACGCATATTTTTACATTGCTGTTTTTGGCTTCATACATCGCAAAATCAGCATGGCTCAACAGGTTGCTGATGCTTACGCCATGTTCAGGATAAACAGCGACACCGACACTGGCATTTACGATTATCGTATTGTCCTCGATGGCAAAGGCCTCTCTCAGACAGTTGATGAACATCTCTGCTCTTTTTATCACATGTTTCTGATTATGATCAGGCAGTACGACGATAAATTCATCGCCGCCGAGTCGCGCCAAAGTTTCATTACTTTTGACTTCATCATTAAACCGGTGTGCAATTTTATTCAGCAGGCTGTCACCATGATCATGGCCCAGAGTGTCATTGATATCCTTAAAGCTGTCGATATCGATCAGAAGTATGCCGATGATGCTGTTATTTTCTTCAGCTTCAGCGATATCGCGTGACAGACGGTCATAGAACAGTGAACGATTGGGCAGCGCTGTAACTGAATCGTATAAGGACAGATATTCCAGCTCTTTACTGCTTTCGATGAGCTGTTTATTCAAGCCTTCAAGCTTGTATCGGTAACCCTCGTTTAGCTCATGCGAATCTTCGATGCTTTTAACTGCCATCGCATTTTCGATAGCAATAGAAACGATGCTGGCAAACAACTGCAGCATGTTTAGATCTTTTTTGTCAAAACGGGTGCCATCTTTTTTATTTAAGCCAGCGATGCCGCCAAGAAAATGTCTTCTTCCCTGCAACGGCACGAGGATCATGTTACCGGCCTCCTGCTCCCAGCAATTTTTTTCATCATCGCTAAGCTCATCCAGCATGCCCTGCCACCAGGGTTTTTTCTGCTTCCAGACCCAGCCGCAAACCCCGTACTCCAATGGCAGCGATTCTCCGACTATCTCATCGGCGTTCTTTCCCGCACCGCCCCTGTAGGTATAGGTTTCACAATTATCATCCAGTAACGGAATCAACAATGTCTCAGCGTTGATCAAGTCCATCGCCCGCTCTGAAACGATCCGAAATATTTTCTCCAGATCCAGTTCACTGCCGATCTCAGTGAACGTTTCCTGCAACAACTCGATCTCAGTCTCTTTTTGTTGAAGACTGTCACTCAGATCAATGATGTTCGATGAATTTTTATTATCCACAACCACCTAGACTTATTCCAACAATAATCAATGAGTTACATATGTATGTGACAAGAAGTATAGTCCAATACATAATCAAAAGTTGCGTTCAGAGTCACAAAATTGACAGTTAAATAAAAATTTTAGCGTTAAAATTAAATTAGCCCGAATGACGGTCTTTAAGCTTCACGTATTGTTGCGCTGAATATTTAAGAAAGCTTTTTTCCTTGTCAGTGAGCTCACGCACTTTTTTTACCGGGCTGCCTAGCCACATAAAACCGCCTTCCAGTACTTTATTTGGTGGTACCAGGCTACCAGCACCCACCATCGCACCCGACTGAACGACCGCGCCATCGAGCACTGTCGACCCCATGCCGATCAGGCACAGATCTTCGACTGTACAGGCATGCAATATCACATTGTGCCCTACGGTAACCTCATCCCCCACTTCCAGCTTGAAACCGCCCGGCGCATACTCACTGTCATGCGTCACATGCAGAACACAGCCGTCCTGTATATTGCTACGCGCACCGATAGTGATCGAATGAATATCCCCTCGAACAGAGCAACATGGCCAGACCGAGCTGTCTTCACCAATCGATACATTACCTGTGACCACCGCACTGTCATCGATAAAGACCGTTTCATCTATCTGCGGTACAAAACCTTCAAATCGTCGTATATTCATCATGATCCAATTTATAATCTACTCGGTTAATATCCGGGTAAAACTATACCATCGATTACGTCTGATTTAATAATGACAAATCAGGTAAAATCTCGCCTGATGGATACCAGCTCAGCATTTTCTAACATCATTTCCACTCTGCTTCCAAAAATACAAAACTTCTGGCGGCACAGTCTTGTCCTGCTCAAAAAGAGTTCTATGGCGGTTATATCTCAGGTCAGGGTCGCTTTTAAAACAATGCAGCTGGCCTCCGTTTTCCTGCTAAAAAAGATCGATCAATCGATCGATTATATGGCACGACATCCACTGCTCGACAAAACAGAGAGTGCGTACCGCGCTTTCAAAAAGACCATTGAGCAAGGTTTTGCATCGGTACAACAGACACCGGCCTACATCAAGGCAGGGCTCTATGCACAACTGGTACGCCTGGATAAACCGATCGGTATACTGCTGTTATTGTGGCCGACATTGATCGCATTATGGATAGCGGCTGATGGCTGGCCAGACCCTCTGGTGTTATTTGTCTTCGTCATGGGTGTCATCCTGATGCGCTCTGCTGGCTGCGCGATAAATGACTACGCTGACCGCCACATAGACAGCAAAGTCGCGCGCACCAGGCAACGGCCTCTCACATCAGGAAAGATTTCCGAAAAAGAAGCCTTACTGATCTTTTCATCACTCAGCATCACCGCCTTTATCCTGGTGTTATTCATGAATGAACTGACGATATGGATGTCACTGGGCGGCATCATACTTGCTGTCAGCTACCCTTTCATGAAGCGATACCATTACCTGCCGCAGGTACACCTGGGGGCTGCATTTGGCTGGGCAGCGCCCATGGCCTACACGGCGCAGGCGAATGAAGTCACTGCCATCACCTGGCTGATCTTTCTGGCCACTATCCTGTGGGCAACCGCGTATGACACCATGTATGCCATGGTCGATTACGATGATGACATCAAGATCGGCGTTAAATCGACAGCAATTCTTTTCGGTAACCAGGACAAGCTGATCATCGGCATCATACAATTGCTGCTGATCTTAAATCTTCTGCTCATCGGTCATCGCGCTGAGCTGAGCGGTTTCTACTATCTTGGGGTAACCGCTGCCAGCCTGTTTGCTGTCTACCAGCAATACCTGATAAAGGACAGAGAACCCGAACTTTGCTTTAAGGCTTTCTTAAACAACAACTGGTTTGGCATGGTACTTTTTATCGGCGTTCTGCTCGATTACCAGTTTGCAGATGTAACCTAGAGCCGTCTGGGCCACAGTGACGTTATGCCTTCACCGGTGCACGCGCGATACTCAAAACACCGACCCGTTTGACGCCATTCTTTTTTAACAGCATCGCAAGTTCATTGACGGTCACTCCCGTCGTCATCACATCATCGACGATGAGCACATGCCGGTAAGGTAATTTACTCACCACACTAAATGCGCCCCGGATATTTTTCTGACGCTGTTTTGCATTCAACCCCGTCTGGGCAGCAGTGCTCCGTTGCCGCACGACGGCCGAATGCTCGATCGGGATGGCCAGTTTTCTAGAAATAACCCGGGATATTTCGATCGATTGGTTAAATCCACGCTGACGCAGCCGTGATTTATGCAGCGGCACAGGCAACAGACAGTCCGGCTGCTCGTCCGTTTCAAGCAGTTTCATCAGCAACATTTCACTGATGGTTCTGGCATGACCGATCTTTTCACCGAACTTCAGCTGATGCACCAGCCCGATAACATCTGCTTCATAACGAAACAGGCTGTGGGCATAATCAAAAGCAGGCATCTTCTGGATACAACGTCCGCATAACACCGCATGATTGATTTCATCTGCCAGCGGTAGCGCACAGCGCTCGCAGCACACATCATTGTGCGGCAGCGACTGATAACAGTCCGTGCAGACCTCGATGCTCTGCGTCACCGTCTGTTGGCAGAAGATGCACCTCGAAGGGAACAATGCTGAAAATAACTTATCCATAAGTTTCATAATGCTGAGCCAGGCCCTTCACAGGCATGAAGAACTTTGGGCTTACCATCCGTGTAGTGTAAAATAGGCTAAATTATATCCAGAAGCACTCATTATGTCAGAATTAAACACCCCTGCATTACGCCACGACTGGTCAAAACAGGAAATCACCGCACTCTTTGAACAGCCCTTTAACGACCTGTTATTTCAGGCCCAGAGCATTCATCGGGGAAATTTCGACCCCAACCAGGTGCAGGTCAGCACCCTGTTAAGCATCAAGACCGGTGCCTGCCCTGAAGACTGCGGTTACTGCTCACAGAGCTCTAAAAATGACGCTGAAGTCGAACGTGAGCGTCTATTGCCACTGGACGAAGTCATCGAAAAAGCGCAACTGGCAAAAGACAACGGTGCCAGCCGCTTCTGCATGGGCGCAGCCTGGCGCAACCCGACGGATAAAAATCTTGAAAAAGTTATCGATATGATAACCGCGGTGAAAGATATCGGCATGGAAACCTGTGTCACCCTGGGCATGCTGACAGAAAAACAAAGCCAGCGCCTGAAAGATGCCGGGCTGGATTATTACAATCACAACCTGGACACCTCGCCCGAACATTATGGCGACATCATTACCACCCGCACTTATCAGGATCGCCTCGATACACTTGCGAACGTTCGGGCCGCGAATATCAATGTCTGCAGCGGCGGCATCCTGGGTATGGGTGAACAGCGCAGCGACCGCGTCTCTCTCTTACAGCAGCTCTCAAACCTGCCTCAGCACCCGGACAGCGTGCCGATCAACATGCTTGTTCAGGTCGAAGGCACACCGCTGCATGGCGTCGATGAGATTGAACCACTGGAATTTATCCGCACCATCGCAACCGCACGAATCATCATGCCGAAATCCGTCGTACGCCTGTCCGCAGGCCGTACCGAGATGTCTGATGAAACACAGGCGTTATGTTTTCTCGCCGGCGCTAACTCCATTTTCTATGGCGATAAATTATTAACCACTGACAATCCGGCTGAGAGCCACGATCAGCAGCTGTTTGATAAATTAGGTCTGAACACAAAACACGTATTCGAAAGTACAAGCAAACAATCAGCATGCTCCTGCTGATAAGTTCTCTGTTTTCACTTGAAAGACCTCAGTAAGGAACTCGAAAAAAGAAAACGACAGCATCGTTATCGCACACGGCGTATAACACAAGGTCCGCAACAGGTTGAGATGCATATCGATAACAAGGACGTTATCAGCTTCTGCAGCAACGACTATCTGGGTCTGGCCAATCATCCACAGATAAAACAGGCAACCATCGACGCCATAAAAAACTTCGGCGTCGGCAGCGGTTCTGCACACCTGGTCAATGGCCACTCCATCGCGCACCATCAGCTGGAAGAAGAATTAGCTGAATTCACCGGGTACCCTCGCGCGATTTTGTTCTCTACAGGGTACATGGCTAACCTGGGTTTATGCCAGGCACTAGTCGAAAAAGGTGACTATATTTTCGAAGACCGTTTAAACCACGCATCATTGATCGACGGCGGTTTAATCAGCGGTGCCCGGTTACAGCGTTATCTGCATAACGATGTTTCCAGCCTTGCACAGAAAATACAAAAAGTTGATAAGACCGCTGAAAAGCTGGTACTGACTGATGGTGTTTTCAGCATGGATGGTGACATCGCTAACCTGCCCGCACTATCAACTTTGTGCAAAAAAAATAATAGCTGGTTGATGGTCGATGATGCACATGGATTTGGCACCTTAGGTGAAACAGGAAAAGGCAGTTTGCAGCATTTCTCATTAAGCCAGGATGATGTACCAATCTATATGGCAACGCTCGGTAAAGCCATCGGCACAGCCGGTGCGTTTATCGCAGGCAGTGAAGCGTTAATCGAAACCATTATCCAGAAGGCCCGCACCTATATCTATACTACTGCCATGCCTGCTGCCATTGCTGAATCCACACGTTGCAGTCTAAAAATCATACAAAATGAACCCGAACATCGACTGAACTTAAACAACAACATTTCCTATTTTAGAGACTGTTGCAGTCAGGCAGATATAGCGATCGAAAACAGTCAGACAGCGATACAGCCATTACTCATCGGTAATGACAAAAAAGCAATGCATATCAGTCAGAAATTATTCGAACAAGGATTACTAGTGACCGCCATTCGCCCGCCGACCGTACCCGAAGGTACTTCACGTCTACGGATTACACTTTCAGCAAAACATACGCATGATAATATCGATCAATTGATTAACGCACTTAGCAAACTGATTATTTAACCG
>DAOVJH010000351.1 GCA_030673345.1 Pseudomonadota bacterium | reverse complement strand
GTTAAACATAACATTCAGGCAACTCAAGGTATTTGAGTCTGCCGCAAGGCACCTGAGTTATACCCGCGCCGCAGAAGAATTGCATCTCAGTCAGCCGGCTGTTTCTATGCAAATCAAGCAGTTAGAGGTTGTTGTCGGTCTGCCTTTATTTGAGCAGATCGGTAAAAAAATGCATCTTACGACGGCGGGGCGGGAGATTTACGCCTACAGTACCAGTATTGGCCATATGCTGGATGAAGCCGAGACCGTGCTGGATGAGCTTAAGGGGTTGCAGTCTGGCCGTTTAGCTATTTCAGTAGCAACAACGGCCAGCCACTTCGCGACCCGTCTGCTGGCGGCATTTTCGAAACGTTATAAGGACGTTACGCTTAGTCTGGATATTACCAACCGCGCAAGCCTGCGTGAGCAGCTTGAAGCCAATCGACCTGATCTGGTCATCATGGGGCAGCCGCCAGAGGGTGTCGAGGTAGAGGCTGAGGCATTTATGGACAATCCGCTGGTTATGATTGCGCCGCCAGATCACCCTCTGGCATCAGAGCGGCAGATCGAACTTGAGCGTTTTGAAGATGAGCATTTTGTGGTGCGCGAAACGGGTTCCGGTACGCGTAGTGCGATCGAGCGTTTTTTTACTGAGCATGATGTTAGTTTTCATACCGGTATAGAGATGAGTAGTAATGAAGCGATCAAGCAGGCGGTCGAGGCGGGCCTGGGGCTGGGTATCGTCTCTACACATACGCTGGAGCTGGAGCTGGAGACGGGGCGCTTGCATATCCTCGATGTGAAAGACTTCCCGATTCAGCGGTACTGGTATGTTATACAGCGCAAAGGCAAGCGGCTGTCACCTGTTGCCCAGGCTTTTAAAACGTTTGTACTGGAGCATGCGAAAGAATTTATTCGATTGCCGGGGTAAGTGCGACCTGGTTCGTGCAGATGTGTTTGGCCTGCAATTGTTCTGTATATACTTTATTAGCTGGCTGACTGCTCATCGTTGATAACTGTTAATGTTGGCTTTATATTATCGACTCTAAGTGATGCCAGTGGTATCGGTCTGGCGATAGCATATCCTTGAGCATTGTCTACGCCTACTTCTCGTAAGCTGCTGATGATGCTGTCTGAAGCTGCAAATTCAGCGATAGTCTTGATGCCCATCACCTGACCAACTTCGTTGATGGATTTTACCATTGCGTAATGCATCGGGTCTTTATCGATATCCATGACAAAAGCGCCATCGATCTTCAGGTAATCAACCGGCAGACTATTGAGATATGAGAATGAGGACAGGCCGCTACCAAAATCATCGAGTGCAAATGAGCAGCCCAGCTTTTTGAGTACATTCATGAAATGTATCGCGGTGCTCAGATTGTTGATCGCTGCTGTTTCTGTGATCTCGAAACACAATAGTTCGGGGTTGATCTTGAGCTGCTTGATCCTGGATACAACAAAATTCAGGAAGTCTCTGTTGGAAAGCGACATGCCAGACAGGTTGACCGAGATCAGCACTTTTTCTTTACGCGTAGCCAGCCACTGTATGGACTTTTCAACCACCCACTCATCGATCAGTGTGATCATGTTGTAGCGTTCGGCAGCAGGCAGGAAATTGCTGGGTGAGACGATATCGCCTTCTTTATCCACCATGCGCAACAGGATCTCGCCATGAAGGATAAATGACTGTTCATGGCCTTTGAGCGGCATGATCTCCTGGAAGTACAGCTGAAAACGGTCTTCTTCCAATGCGTGGTTGATGCGTGAGACCCAATGCATCTCGCGCTGCTGAGTCAGCAGTTTATCGTCTTCTTCAGTGAATACCTGTGTGCGATTACGCCCGCTTTCTTTGGCCAGGTAACAGGCGGAATCAGCATTGCTTAAGATCTCTTCACAAGAACGTGAATCTTTCGCAATCGGTGCGATACCGATGCTGGCACCGATGGTGAACGTGTTTTCACTCCAGGTGAAGTGGAAGTTCCGTATGACTTCGAGCAACCGGTCAGCAATGGTCTGGGCTTTATTGGTATCTGTATTTTCCAGCAACAGGCCAAATTCATCACCGCCGAGGCGGGCCAGTGTGCCTACGCTGTCGAGGGTGTTTTGCAGTAACAGTGTGATCTGTTTTAACAGCTCATCACCAGCGGTGTGTCCACAGGTATCATTGACCAGCTTAAACTGGTCCAGATCGATGTAACACAGTGTATTAGTCGATGCATGAACGGTCTGTGCTGAGATAACATTTTTCAGCCGGCGTTCGAATTCGTAACGGTTGATAAGCCCGGTCAATGCATCGTGTGTGGCCTGGAAAGTCAGCTGTCTGTTGAGTGAACGCTGTACGGATTCATCATGGATGATGATGACGATGCCTGCGACTTTATCTTCGTGATCGCGCATCGGTGCGACGATATACTCCACCGGTGTTTCTATTTTACTGTTATTCTGAATGAGGATTGCGCTGATAGGCTCATCGAGTACAGATTTGTATTCGATATTCTCTATGGGGTCATAGATCCTTTTGTGTGTATCCTCTTTTAAAGCATGCATCACCTGGAGCAGGGGTTTGTCTATCGCTTCAGCTTCGGACCAGCCGGTTAATTGTTCTGCCATCGGGTTGATGGATTTTACGTAACCATCGATAGTGGTAGTGATGACGCCATCGACGATT
>DAOVJH010000390.1 GCA_030673345.1 Pseudomonadota bacterium | reverse complement strand
GAAAATTGATATCCAGATCAAAGCCATGAGAGATGCCTGTTGAAAAAGTTAACAATGTCGCTAAGAGCAGAGATCCTGCCCTGGATTTTAAATAAGATATTTTGTTCATTTCATCCTCCTGTATATACATCCAGTAAATGCATGTGATTTCCTACGAACAAACCACCGCATTTTATAAGTATATTAAATCAATATGCCCATGTAATGACACAGGTCAATATCCATTGAGCTATCGTCTTGCCGACGCTGTTTTAATACCCGTTTGCTATTGTTTTTCTATCATTCTGCTATTGTTTTAGTTGCATATTAATAAAGATTAATTATGAATATAGAACAGACCAAAAACCCACTAGAACCCTATCTGAAGGTCATGGCCGATAAACAGGCCGCTGACATGTATTTTGTTACCGGTGCGCCGCCAAATATGAAGTGTAATGGCAAAACCATACCGGTATCTAAAAATGCATTTAAGCCCGGTTTCATCAAAAAATTAGCCTACGGCCTGCTGACAGAAGAACAGATCAGTGATTTTGAAACAAACCAGGAAGCAAACCTGAGTTTCGCACTGCCTGGTGTGGGACGCTTCCGTGCCAATATCTTCATACAGCGTTCTGAAATCTCGATGGTTATCCGCTATATCAAAGGAACCATCCCGGGGCTGGATGAGCTGGGATTACCCAAAGTGTTAAAAGAAATCATCATGGAAAAAACCGGGCTGGTACTGGTGGTCGGTTCAACAGGTTCAGGTAAATCGACCACGCTGGCGTCGATGATCAATTACCGTAACCAACGTGAAACCGGGCACATACTCACCATCGAAGACCCTATCGAATTTATCTTCAAACATGATAAATCGATTATCTCTCAACGAGAGATCGGCATCGATACACAGTCATACGAAAATGCATTACGCGAAGCGATGCGTGAAGCGCCAGAAGTAATCATGATCGGTGAAGCACGAGACCGGGAAACCATGCAGGCAGCAATCAACTATGCCGACACCGGACACCTGTGCTTAACCACCCTGCACGCAGTGAACTCCAACCAGGCGATGGATCGTATTATCAATATGTTCCCCTCGGACATGCGGGAACATCTGCTGATGGACTTATCATTAAACCTGAAAGCCGTGATATCACAGCGACTGTTGCCGAACAATGATGGAAAACTGGTCTGTGTGGTCGAGGTGATGAAAAATACACCGCATATTGCTGAACTGATACGTGAAGGCAATTTTAATGATATTAAGGAAATCATGGAGAAAGGCGAGACAGATGGAATGCAGACCTTCGACCAATCGCTTTTTAATCTATTCAAATCCGGTATGATCTCGAAGAAAAATGCTTTAACATTTGCCGATTCAGGTACTAACCTGGAATGGAAGATCAACTTTGGCACAGATCAGAGTCTCGGTTAAACATTGCTAGCAGCAGGCGCAACGTTTCCTGAATTATAGAGGGCTTCCCTCCTTTAATTCACCTGTTAATTTACTCTGATTTATGGTTACAATGCGTTTGTATTTACCTGAGGTCTAGCTGATAACGCTTAGCATTATAAAACTTAATGACAACTCTTTATGACATAGCGGGATTCTGTGATGCCTTTGAAGAGCGGGTCTCTGCGATAAATCACCTGACACCAGAATCAGTACCCGAAAAAGAGAAATCCCGCATACAACTCTATAAAAAATCACTTGTCATGTCCGCTATCGACACGCTCGCCGGCCTGCGGTTCACTAACGAAAATTACGGTGAACTTAACAAACATAACAAAAAACGCCTGGTAAGGTTTATCGCTGAGTTCAGTGAATGGGAAAACGGCCCGATGATAAGTGTGCCTTACCTGTTCGATCAGTTAGCCAGACGCGATATAAAACAATGCGAACTGTACGATTACCTGCACGACCGGCTTTTCAAACATGAAGAAGATAAAGAAGGCACAATCCTGCACATCGAAGATGTCGATGTCATGGCAGCCAGATTATTTGAACTGGCTACAACCGAGTATGAGGAACAGCTGATTTTAAAAAGTCAGCATTACTCACTATTTTATGAATACAGAAATTGTAAGACGAACGGCTTAAATGAGTGCGGTGGTGTGATGGAGGTCTTCCAGTATGCTGAGCCAAATTACTATCCCGGTGAAAAGAGCGAACACTATGACCTAATACAATGGCAGCTGTCTTACCCGTTAGGACACTTTAATGCCCTGTTTAGCCGCAGCCTGAAGAACATGCGGCAATACTTTATCAAATCAAACATCAATCCTTACAAGCTGGTAGACGATGATTAGATAGATCGAATAATAAACGATCAGTTTTTT
>DAOVJH010000229.1 GCA_030673345.1 Pseudomonadota bacterium | reverse complement strand
TGCTCACACGCTTCAGCTCTACGATCTGCCCTGTATGTTTTATCCTTGCTTTCCCGCCCTGATGAAAAACGACAGGGTACGGTCTAATGCTATCCAGTTGATCAATAATTGACATTACTTCTTCCTTTTTTTCCTTATTTATAAATTTCTTTCATGCTACAGATATGATTTTTACACATCCTCTGTATCGACAATGCCGAACGCATCACACTTCCTGGCAATGTCGCAATCCTTTATTTCTGCGCGATATGCTTCTGCACATCAGCTAGCTTACGCACCACGGGCCTCTGCATGTCGATATATCTCGGCATAGACTGTATCTGCGCTAACGCCTGCTGGTGTGTCGCATAATTACCAGACAGTAATACAAACTTTGTTTTTCCGCTGCTGTCGACTTCAAAGTAAGACAGTGAATTCTTCAGGTAAGAATTATATCGCTGCGCTAACTCATACATGGTTTTTGCATCATCCGCATAAGCCAGTTGAACGGTAAAATTCTGTTCTGGCAGCTCAGCGATCCATTGCGCACCATGGATGATATTATCATTACCGATCTGGCTGAAAGGCGAATCATTCGTCAGGCGCGCATCCACACTCTGCACCTGATCCTGCATATTCTGCATCTTGTGTTCGACCTGTGCGATCTCTTTATTTATCTCTTCCTGCATTACGGCATTCAGTTCAGCAACTTTATTTTCTAAAGCAGTCGCGGTACTTGTTTGCTGCAATTGCAAACTAGTAATCTTGGTATCCACCACTTCACTTTGTTCAGCAATTCTTGCATCGCTAATATCAAACTGACTCTGCTGCGAAAAATAGATGACCGCTGTCGCCACTAGCAGTAATAAAAAGCTTACGGTAAAGATATTAAAGTGTTTACTTTCACGGTCAGCAAGCACGGCAACTCTGTCCGTTATATCAGACGTCGCTTTCTGCAAACTGTTAATCAGGAAGCCGTGATTATTTGTTATGTCTTCAAGCGCTCTGGTCTGCTCTCTTAACTGGTCCAGGCCATCGGATAAGTTGCTGGTGCTGCTCTGCAATACTTCAACAGAAGACTGTATGTCCTGGCTTTTAACTGTTAATTCAGCGGAAGATATCTCCAGCGTTGTCGCACGTTTGATAATTGCTTCATCGACTGACTGCAATTTCAAAATCTTTGCTTTATTACCTTCAACAGAAACTTCTATTGCATCCGTCTTATCTTTTGTCGCACCGGACAAGCTCTCGATCTCTGCAACAACATGCGTTTCCATCTGCAGCATCATTTCCGTCGCCGCCTGGACTTTCTGGCTTAGCAACTCACCGGTTAACTTTGATGTTTCTGCAAGGTGATTAACCTTAGTGACGACCTGCTCATTTTTATGTGCAAACTCGTTTGACTGTGCGATCGTCGACCGTTCGAGTGTTTTGATGCCAGTTGCTGATTGCTCTGCAACAGTACTCACATCACCGTTCAGTTTCTGGATATCAGTATCGATGCGTGTCGATATCTGCAATAGTGATTTATATGAGTTATCGATTTCACCAAGACGTTTATAAGTCTCAGATACCTTAGCTGTCAGATCTGTGTCGGTATCTCCAAGACGATCAAGCCCTTCTTCGACACTGTTATTGATCGCGCCAAGTTCGGCCCGCAGGTGAGCAAGATCAGCATCAAGGTCAGTAATTTTTGTATTGATGTCTCTGCCAGAGCTTACTGTGTTTTCTTCATCAAACTTCAGCAGCTTAGATTCAACACTCTCAACGGCTGGCGCTTCATCAGTCGCTGCGGCCTCAGCAGGTAATTTTTCAGAACTCATTTCATTTACTCACATTCAAATAATACGGTATGGATAGCAGACATATAAACGATGAAGCTGTCTGACGCGAACCGGAGATTATACCATATTAGGAAATACTTATATAGTGTTTTCCCTGATATTCATGTAAGGGTATTCTGACAATCGTGTAAGACGCACCTTTATCGTACTACCAGGTGGTGGTGACAAGCTGCTTTGCCAACCAGCGGTTGATGAACCCGGCCACCTCTTCTGGCTCGTTCATATCGAGTAACGGTAATGGGCCTGTATCAAGCTTGCTATCAGAAGCGACCGCAATCACTGAGCTATCTTCAGGAAAGAGCAATCGCTTTCCTGTGGACGGGCGATGCAGTTCGATCTTTGCAAACGGCAGGTGTTTAAAGCCTTCGACCATGACAAGATCAGTATTTTCCAGATCCAGCATATCGATCAAATCAGCCAGCCCGGGTTTTCTCTGTTCGGGATATTCTGTAATTAGTGCGCTGCGTTTTTCAGAGGACAGCAATACCTGGTCCGCACCCGCCTTTCTCAACTCGAAGCTGTCCTTACCGGGTTTATCAATTTCAAAATCGTGGTGTGTCTGCTTGATCATCGCAACGCGCAGACCCTGCAGCTTCATCAATGGCAGAAGTTTGACCAGTAACGTGGTTTTTCCTGTGCCGGAGTATGCCGAAAAACCCAGCACTGGCACTTTGAATTCATTATGACTTTCCATGAGACAATAACCTTCCTAAAAACCCAGATAGTATAAAACAATTATTTAGCCCGTAAAGATACTACGAAGCTGTATAAATTTTTGCTTCATCGTTGTTGTTCTAATCGTTTCGAATAACGCAGCGATGTTAAAAGCATGATGTTTTTCATATGCCACGCCCATCTGCGGCATATCGGCCAGACCCACTTCCCTGGCATGTTCAACGAAGCCATCATTCTTCCAGAAAAAAGCACCGGGCATGGTGGTGGGAATAACGACGACATAAAATATCGCGCGACTGATTACATTACTAACCAGCGCGAAAACGGTTAGCAGACCATATGCAAAGACTGTTTGATCTTCACTTAACAGCATATAGACCGCTAATAGCAAAGCCACTATCAGCAAAACATTACGCAACCAATATGCATTGCCATATCGGGTCGTCTGCAGATAGAACGAAGCCGCGCCCTCACTGCTGCTCGATTGCAGACTTCTAGCGTGAGCGCTCAGCCCTATAATTTCGAACAATAAACCGATACTGATCATGCTCAACAAAACTTCACCGAGGCTGGCTGTCATACTGGAAAACACGAACGCGATAACGGCTAACAATATTGAACCTAATGTTAGCCCTGTTGAACAGAAGCTTGCCGCGGTATACCAATGATTCCAGAACGGGCGGGCTTCGATACGATATAACCTGTACATGAAATAACCGCCGAATGCCGCACCAAGAACGCCGATAACCGCAAATAACATCTGCAATATCTGTGTGTATTCCTCGTAGCCAGTATCAAACAATGCAAGCAGTTCAAAAAAACCGTATCCCAGCAAGCCGGTATAAAAAGCTGAAACACCCGCTATCTCACGACTGACCGGCGAATGCCTCAGGTTATAAAACCCACGGTAGAAGCGATGCGGTTTACCAAGGTGCATGTTCAACTTGAACAGACCAAAGCTCATCAATAAAAACATTACTAACAGAGATGGCAACATAGCACTACTGGATAAAAAGTTTGCGAGGGGCTCAAACAGGTAACCGGATAATAAGATTAAAAATGCGGCCATCACCGTCTGTGCGCTCAGGGTAAAAGCGATATGCGCGTTTTCGTGCGAACCTAATAATTTCGCCCAGTTCCATTCACGTCTGACACCGTGTTTAACATCTAACACCGGCTTGAAATTTTCAGAACTTTCCTCGCGATGATATTTCACCGGTTTCTGATCGACACGGTTCATGTCACGCTGTGGTGTGCGTGTCTGCTGAAAACGGATATTCGGGTGCGTGATATCAGTTCGTGGAAACCC
>DAOVJH010000385.1 GCA_030673345.1 Pseudomonadota bacterium | reverse complement strand
CTCACCGCTTGAACAACAAGGCGTGCTGGTGAAACGTTCACGTGAACAACTGGAACTGGACATCAATAATTTTACCGTGATCGAACGTGACGGCATGATAATCGCCTGCGCAGCTATTTTTGCCTTTCCAGGAACAGAAGCGGCAGAACTTGCATGCCTTGCTGTACACCAGGACTACCAGGTACATGGCCGTGGTGACGACCTGATGCAGCACATCGAATGGCAGGCCAGAAAAAAACACATGAAAAAACTTTTCACCCTGACCACGCAGGCCATGCACTGGTTTATCGAACGTGGTTTCGTCGAATGCAATATCGATGACCTGCCGATAGAGAAAAAATCACTCTACAACTATCAGCGCAAGTCAAAAGTATTGTGCAAACAACTCCATTAAATACACCGACAGAGACAAATTTTCCTAAACCATGGTTTTTTTAAAGGTACCGCAAAGCGTCATCGAAGAAAACGTTTTTAATGCACTCAAGGAAGATATCGGCGAAGGTGACATCACCGCTGAGCTGATCCCACACGATAATATCTCCCTGGCTACGGTCATCAGCCGCGAACCGTGCGTGTTCTGCGGCCTCGACTGGTTCGAAGAAACCTACCGGCAGATCGATGAAGATATATTGATCGACTGGTGTGTCGATGACGGTGAGAACATCGAAGCAGACCAGGTTATCTGTACCATCAGCGGCTCATCACAGAACATCGTCACCGGTGAACGCACTGCACTTAATTTTGTACAAACACTATCTGCAACAGCAACGACGTCTGCACGATACGCAGCAGAAGTAGCAGACACCAAAACAAAAGTACTGGACACCAGGAAGACCATCCCCGGTCTGCGTATGGCACAAAAGTACGCCGTTTCCTGCGGCGGCTGCGAGAACCATCGGCTAGGCCTGTTCGATGCCTTCCTGATCAAAGAGAACCACATCAATGCCTGTGACGGCATAAAAAATGCCGTCAACGATGCACGCTTTCATAATCCGGACCTAAAAGTCGAAGTCGAAGTCGAAAACATGGATGAGCTACAGCAGGCTGTCGATGCCGGCGCTGACCGTGTACTGTTCGATAATTTCGATCGTGAAGCGTTGAAACAGGCCGTCGATATCTGCAGTGGAAAAATAGTCACAGAAGCCTCCGGCAACATAACCATCGATAACATCAGCGATGTCGCAAAGACGGGGGTGGATTACATCTCCACAGGTGCATTAACAAAAGACATCAAAGCGGTAGATCTATCGATGCGTTTCGACTAGGGTAAACGAACGAGGCGATGTCTACTATAAGAAAACTATACCGATCGATACTGCTCATATTATCCATCATCATCGGTGTTTTAATAACCATCATTTTCCTGCGCAATACCCGGCCACCCCATGGCATCGCCACTACCGTGGTGAGTACCTGGCTCAGACTTTCTGCCCGCATCTTTGGCGTCAGAGTAAAAACTTTTGGCACTGCACTGCCAGAAAGAACGCTGTTCGTTGCTAACCATATCTCCTGGCTGGATATCCTCATACTCGGCGACCTGCTGCCGATACATTTCCTGTCTAAACATGAAGTAAAAACTATGCCGGTACTCGGCTGGCTGGCAACACGCGCCGGCACCTTATATATCAAACGCGGCAACAAAGACTCTGCTTCAGAATCCAGCAGTGAGATTACCGCCGTGTTGAAACAGCAGCACAACAGCCTGATATTCGCCGAAGGTACGACCACCGATGGTCATATAAAAAAATTCCACAGCCGCATGATGCAGAGCGCCATCGATGCACATGCGATGGTACAGCCCGTTGCGATTTTTTACCCGGTCAGAAACCCAAAAACACAGAAAAGAGAAATAAACCCTGTGTCATTATTTATGGGTGACACGACCATCGGTGAATCATTTGACCTAATCGCCCGCGCACCCAGCATTGAAGTCGAAGTACATTTCCTCAAACCGATCGACAGCACCAACATCACAAGAAATGAAGTCGCCCAGCATGCTTATGAAGAAGTTGTAGACGCCATCATATCGATAAAGAAAAGAAGTTAATGCTGCCGCATTTAATTATTCTCCAATAACCAATAGCTGACATTCTATTATCTGGCGTTATGAGGCCGTTATCAACACCAAGCAGACGTTACTATTAATAAAAGCAACCCTGGCTTTTAGTCCCTTACGTGCAACTTACTTTTTATATTCGATCGAAATGATAGATCGAGTTTTTCTTAAACTTGCCATCTTTGTACGACGTATAAGTGGTTTTAAGGTGATTGTTATCTTGTGATAATTCATGCTTAATATTATGTATGTGCCCCTCTGCAGAGTTACATAGAGCGGACTGCATATCACAATTCATAACAATAGTATTATCACCGGAAT
>DAOVJH010000408.1 GCA_030673345.1 Pseudomonadota bacterium | reverse complement strand
CGTGCCTGTAATCGCAGGTCGGCAGAATTCACCGAACTTGCTGCCAGGCGCAGGGCGTTATGGATGACCTCGCTGAATGCCAGGATGTATTTTTGTGCTGGCTGTCGTGCAAAATACAGTACCGCAGAAATCACAAAAAACCAGATCAGAGCGGAAAAAACCGGGTTTGGCACGATAAGAAAAATTTCAGATAACGACATAAGACCTCCTAATAATCCAGTTGTGAGACAAGTCAAAACTGGCGATGTATAACATTGACCAGAGAGTGGTCACAGAGATTTAGGCGCATTTGATACCGCAAAGGTTTATTGCAGTATAGTGTAAAAGTGAAAACTTTTACGACATTAGTGACGAAATGTCGACACTAATGCAGGTGTTTGATATTTAATAGAAAATATCTGTTTTTATGTTGGTTTCGAGTTAAATTTAAGGTGTTATATTAAGGTGAAATGCAATAAGTGCGGAGAATTTATGATCACATTATTTATGTGATTACATGGACTTAAAGCGGGTACATACTTCTCAGGTTAATGATTACAGGCTAAATAAAATAGCCACGATCATCGACATGAAAATAACAAAGAAAGTCAGTTTTCTTGTTTCTTCGTCTGCCTGCTTTTTGGTATCCATCGTACCCCTCCTTTTTTCCATTTGTTAACGATATTAATAGTCACCTTTCGATGCTAATAATATGTCAGGCAGTTTTTAAAAAATGTGATTTGTGTCTAGATTTTAAATGTTTCTGCGTCGGCTTTAACGTAGGTCCAGCCCGTGCGTAAGCGATCAATAATATGCGTCAGTACCGCTTTTTCGGTATCAACATTTTTGATCATGCTCGGTTCGAAGCCCTGTGTGCGCAGCTTGTTGATGGCGTTGGTGCAGGCAATAAAGGTGATGTTGTCATACTTATCCATCATGCTCATCACCTTGTTGCTTAGCGGAAAATCCTGCCGTAACAGATCTATGCCACCGGCGTTGGCGACCACCTCGATATGTACCTTGTTGTTATTACTGTGCTTGTTAAGGAAGTTTTCAGTATAAGCCAGTGTTTTTTCGAACTGCACAGGGTCTGATTCACTGATGTGCAGGATGATACGCTGCCCCTGTAGCTGAGTGAGTTCAGCGAGGTCGGTGGAAGACATTATATGGCCAGTATGAGAACAGTATTGGTAGCCGGTAAAGCCGGCGCCCAGACCAACGGCTAATGCGGTGAAAGCAGCGGCAACTTTTTTCAAACACTGGCTGCGTAAGGTTGGAGTGTAGCTATGTTCAATGGAGCCGGGTGGTTTTTCGTTACCAAAGCTCAGTTTTATCAGGTCTTTGGTCCTGCGCAGGTTGTAGACCCGTTCTCGCAGGTCTTCATCCTTGTCCATGGCATTGATAATAGCTTCACGATTTTCGGCATCCAGTTGACCATCTACAAATGACGCCAGCATGATTTCATCTATTTTGTTCGATTTGCTCATATTAAAATCACTCCTGCACAATATTTAATGTGTTTATCGTTACAGTTCTTTATGCTCCTTTTTGCTATCTAGTAAGGTCTAAGGACTATCCTTTGTACTTAGAGTGTCAAACTCTGGAGATTATTCCTGAATTATTTCTCGACTATATGTATATGTCTTGCTACCGGGATCGTCTGCCGCTGGTTTTTTTCCAGCTTTTTTAACAGGTTTTTTCTTGCCCGGTGCAGTCGGCTCATCACGGTGCCGACGGGTATGTCCAGTGCCTGTGCGACATCGCAGTAAGACAGTTCCCCCAGGTCAACGAGCGATATGATCTGGCGCTGTTCCAGGGTCAGTTCGGCAATCGCGACCCTGACCTGTTTTATTATATCTATTTCCTGGCATTTTCCAAATGGACCGTGGTCATCGGAAGGTAGTTGTGCCTGATCATCCAGACTGTCGTGGTTTTTCTGTTTGCGAAGGTGGCGATACCAGTAATTTCTCATGATGCGGCAGATCCAGCCAAACAGGCTGTTTTCATCACGTAGTTGTTTATGGTTTCTCATCGCTGCTGCGATCGTTTCCTGTACCAGGTCGTCGGCAAGCATTTCATCACCACACCAGGCGAGTGCGATTCGATAGAGTTTTTCCCTGGATTCGATTATCCGGTCCTGTAGCGGTGTCGTTGGACAGATCGTTATTTTTCCCATATTGCCTTCCTGTGGAGTGGCCTGCTTCTTTTTACATTTT
>DAOVJH010000482.1 GCA_030673345.1 Pseudomonadota bacterium | reverse complement strand
TTTGGTGCTTTTTCAGGATAGAGTTCGATGATCATGGTGCCTTTGCTGGTTTCCATTTTGACTTTTGGGTTGTCTGCCTGTGCCAGTTGAACGTGCAATGCCAGAGATAGCGAGGCGAGGCCGAGTAATATTTTTTTAAACATCATGTCTAGGTCTTCTTGTTTAGTGAAAGTTGGTGGAATTTAACGTAAATAGACGAGTTTGTCAGCTTTTGAATGTTTCATCGATGGTTTAGCTGCCTGTGTTATTTGTATGAAAGCCAGTAATTTATATGGTGTGGAGTACCAACAGCCGTAATTATTCGAGCGAGCTCAATAGGTGTTTTATCTCGGCTCTTACGGAATCAATAGCTTCTACAATTTTATCGACGGAGTCCCTGCTGGTTGTCATTGTGCTCCAGTGTGTTGACCAGACCTCTTTTAATGCGGCTGATTCCTTCTCAACAGTGTCATCAGTAAGTGCGCTCAAATCTGCTACCAGGCCTACTGCAACCCATCCTTTTCTCGGGTTACCTTCTATTACGTCTCTATCGTAGTGGGCGGTATAAACCAGTTGTTCCAGAGAAGACAGATTTTTCAGTATCTCAAAACAGGCTGTTCGGATGGTGTTGTTTTCTTCAGAAGCTTCCATGCGCCATACATTGTATGAGAAACCGATCAGAGCAAATAATACGCTGAATACGACTGTAAGCTGGTATAGGTGAATCTTTTTAGGTAGTTGATTATCCATTATTGCTGGCGGTTATCTGTTTTAATGAAGCCGTGTGTCTCGCCTTTCTAGCTGCAGGCCTATAAATGATTGTTGTCGTATTTTTTATAGAGTGAATAAGTCAGACTTAGTTTCACCTGTTGTTTAATATGGGTAGAATTTAGTGCGTTGCTAAAGATGATCATTGCGTTGTTGCAGGTCTAATGATCTGTTTGGCAGTAGGATCAGCCGTAGCGGTAAACGAGAACGCCTGGTAAGCGTTATATAAAAAACTAACCCGTTATGGTGGCCTTGCGTGACAGGTGTGTTTTGTTAATTCCTATCGAACGCAGGAATAGCGCAACCAGTTCATTGCTGAGTTCATAAAGACTGAGATCGATCAGTCGGTCCTGTGGTTGCAGGCATTTCTGTATGAGCGCTTCTCGCACCATTCCCTGAAACATCAGTCCGGCGCTTAAGATGGTTTTTTCACGGTTGGGGACATCGTATGGCAGGTATTCGTTCAGGCCGAACTCGATGTAATCGGTAAAGCTCTTCCAGCGGTTTTGAAAAAATGCCAGGGTTGCTGGATTGCCCTCTAACAGGCTATGAAGTTCTATTCTTAAAATATCCGGGTTTTTCGCGATATTCTCGATGTATACCTGTGTCATGCCAGCCAGGGCATCTTCGAAGCGTGTGCCGTGGTTGACGATGGTGTCGACGTAACTCTGGCGCTGGC
>DAOVJH010000161.1 GCA_030673345.1 Pseudomonadota bacterium | reverse complement strand
TGGCCACGACTGGTACGGAAGCGCGTATGGCGAAGAGATGACTGCCGACAACCGTTTTTCCGCTGAACAATATCTGGATAAAATTTCTGAAAAAATATTTCTTTCAGACCTCGATAACAACGTGTTACACCGGAGCTGGTTATATCGCTGGAAGAAACACATACCCGCCTACATCGATTGGCAGATCCAACAACAGCAAGACTGGACGGTTGATCAGAGTGAAAAGGTGCTGGAGTCAGAGCTTGATACAGCTTTAAATATTTATGGCCGGCTAGACCGCATCGATCGTAATAAAGAAAACGGTACACATGCCATCATCGATTATAAAACGGGGAGAACAGCCCGACAGGAAGATGTCGATAGTGGCGAAAATGTTCAGTTGTCTATCTATGCCCTGCTCGACGAAAATGCCAGTGAAGTATCTTATCTATCCGTCGACTCATCGTATCAAAAAGTAGAGAGTAAGGCCTGCCTGTTGGGTGAGGATCTGAAAGAAAACCGCAAGCTGAACAAAAAACGTTTGACCGAACTGTTCAAACAGATGAAAGATAAGCAGCCATTACCAGCATGGGGTGATGATACGGTATGCCGTTACTGTAATTTTTCTGGATTGTGCCGAAAGGCAGAATGGGAAGCGTAAAAAACACGCAATGAAAAATGAAAAGTGAAAAATGAATAACCGTCATTTCGAACGAAGCGCAGCAAGCTCTCTAAGCATTTGAGTTGCTAATAAGAGTTTGCTGCGCTTCGCTCGCAAAGACGTAAAAGCTTTTCTATTTTTTACTTTTCATTTTTTATTGTCTTTTCTATTTCACTGCAAACAAAGACCCTTTCACACTATTGAAATAGACGTGTTCATCATCTATTGCTGCGCCTGAATAAATATGAGCATCGACCTTATATTTCCAGCGCATAGTACCTTCTCCGGCATCTAACGCATACAGATTTCCATCGGTACTGCCTACGTAAACTGTATTAGATGCGACACTGACCGGCGCAAAAATACCGCCTTCTGTACGGTACTCCCATGCACGGGTACCATCTTCCACATCATAGGCATAGACATAACCATCTTTACTGCCGATAAATACCTTGTCATTATATAAAGCAGGTGATGACAATACAGGACCAGCTGTTTTCTTCACCCATACCTGCTGACCCGTTTTTATATTCACTGCATATACACGTTTATCATCGCTGCCAAAGTAGACATTATTTTCATCTACAGACGGTGAAGAATGGATTTTACCTGAGGCTTTAAAGCGCCAGAATTCCTGGCCCGTCTGTTTGTTGATCGCAACCATGTCACCTTTCAAAGTACCTAAGAAGACATGGTTACCGAAGATAGCCGGTGAACTGTAGATGGGCGCGCCAGCATCGAAGTTCCATTTTCTAAAACCGTTACTTGCGTCAGCCGCGTATACATTTCCATCTTCACTGGCAAAATAAATGATACCGTCATCGATAAGAGGCGAAGAAGATATGGGGCCGTCTGTTTTCTGTTTCCACACGACAGACTGCGTACTGTCCTTGATGGCATACATATGATTGTCCCAACTGCCGACATAGATAATACCGTCAGAAACTGCCACGGTTGATTCGATGTTACCACCGGTTTTATAACGCCATTTCATCTGCCCGGTATTCTGATCGATCGCATATAGGTGCTTATCATTACTGCCCAGATAGACCTTGCCATTGGCAACCACAGGTGAAGAATATGTTTTATCCGGTACGCTGTATTTCCAGTCCAGCGTATTCAGTTTGGTCGGTCCTGCTGAATCATATACTGCGGTATGTTTTGTATCTGCACGGAACATGCTGGTTTTACCGCTGCCGCAGGCTGATAAAGTTACTGTCAGAGCGGTGATACTAGCAATTAATAATTTATTATTTTTCATGAAAAACTCCATCATTCCCCAAATTTCATCTGTTCTTTTTAGTACACAAAAGCGTGCACCGATGCTGAGCTGCATACCGTCACACTTTTAACTTTCTAATGATGAAGAATAGACCAATTTAGCTATAAATCGCGTAATACGGGGTTATTCTCGACAGGAAAAATAAGCCGCCCCGGCATTACACAGGAGCTCGTAGGCGATAGTGTCACAGGCAGAAGCGACCGCATCAACGCTCAACTCGTCACCCCAGAGCACCACACGGTCACCGATACTGGCCGCAACACCCGTCAGATCGATACAGATGCTATCCATCGAGACGCGACCCAGCAGATCACAGCACCGATCATTCACCCAGACCGGCGTCGCATTTCCAGCATGACGGGGATAACCATCGCCGTACCCGGCTGCTACCACACCCATCATTATGTCGTTCTCTGCCACATAAGTACTGCCGTAACCGATTGCTTCACCGGCTTTCACCGGTTTGATATCGATCAGTTCCGATTCGAACTGCATCACGGCACGCAAGCCAAGTTCAGCCGCCGTTACAGCAGAAAACGGTGACGAACCATAGAGCATGATGCCCGGGCGAACGACCTCAAAATGGCTTTTAGGCAGACGCATGACAGCCGCAGAATTCGCCATACTACAGTCGACATCTATGTCATTAGTTACTTTAAGAAATGACTCTAACTGAATGTTATTTAATGAATTATCAGTGTCATCTGCATTAGCAAAATGACTCATGATGTATACCTTTCCGGTATTTGCCGAATTTCGCAACTGTCCGAAATAAGCATCGACATCATCCGGCGATATACCCAGTCGATGCATGCCGGTATCCACTTTTATCCAGGCATCAATAGGAACAGAAAGACGATGCGCCAGCAGGCTCTTCAACTGCTGATGCTGGTGGATAACACTGGCGATATTTAACTCAGAGAATTTTTCGAGTTCAGCCGTATTACTGAAACCGTGCAGGACCAGTAACGGTTTCGTGCAACCAGAGGCACGCAGGGCAAAAGCTTCTTCAGGCATGGCCACCGCAAACAGATCGGCTTGTGCAAGCTGCTCCGCCGCCTGCAACATACCATGTCCATAAGCATTGGCTTTAATTACCGCCATCACCTGGCAGCCACTGGCAAAACTGCGCACCCTGTTCAGGTTATCGGATAAAGCGTTTGCGTTTAGAGTAACCCTGGCACGGCGCCATGGGCTCGAGCAGCGCTCATTCATTCAAAGCCGTCAGTGTTGTACATCTCAGGGATGTAGTTTTCAAACTTGGTGTATTTACCCAGGAACGTCAGCAACGACTTGCCGATGGGGCCGTTACGCTGTTTGGCGATGATGATCTCAGCGACACCTTTCTGCGGACTATCTTCATTATAGACCTCATCTCGATAGATGAAGACGATCAGGTCGGCATCCTGCTCGATAGCGCCCGACTCACGAAGATCTGACATCACCGGGCGTTTATCTGGTCGTTGCTCGAGGCTACGATTGAGCTGGGACAAAGCGATTACCGGCACCTTCAATTCTTTCGCCATGGCTTTCAGGCTACGAGATATCTCAGATATCTCGGTGGCACGGTTCTCACTGCCGCCATGCACCTGCATCAGCTGCAGGTAATCGATCACGATCAAACCCAGGCCGTGCTGGCGTTTTAAGCGGCGCGCCCGCGCCCTGATTTCATTCGGTGACATCGCCGGCGTGTCATCGATAAATATATTGGCTTCTGAGAGTATATGGATTGCAGAAGTAATCCTCGCCCAGTCCTCATCGGTAAGATTACCGGTTCGGATATGGTGCTGATCAACACGACCTAACGAAGAAATCATACGCATTGCCAGCGAATCACCCGGCATCTCCATACTGAACACAGCCACTGGCAGTTTGTCACCGATGGCGGCATTTTCCGCAATGTTCATAGCAAACGTGGTCTTGCCCATCGATGGGCGGCCGGCAACGATCACCAGGTCAGCTTCCTGCAGTCCGGTTGTCATCTCATCAAATTTATCAAAACCGGTGGAAACACCAGTGATGCCGCCTTCACTGTTAAACAGGTGATCTATCTTGTCGACCGTTTTGGACAGCAGCGCTTTCATGTCCTGAAACCCGCCCTGGCCGCGAGCGCCCTGCTCGGCTATCCGAAACACCTGTTTTTCAGCACTGTCCAACAGCTCTTTACTATCTCGCCCTTCTGGCTGAAAACCACTGCCACTGATATCGGTACCAACAGCAATCAGCTGCCGCAATACTGATTTCTCACGCACGATATTGGCATAAGCAACAATATTTGAAGCACTGGGTGTATCCTTCGCCAGCCGCCCAAGATAGAGCAGACCACCAGCCTGCTCCAGCTGTTCGTTTTTATCCAGGCATTGCGACAGGGTTACCGCATCAAAGGGCTCATTACGTGATTCGAGTTCGCGGATCGCAGAAAATAACAGACGGTGGTCATGGCGATAAAAATCTTCGTCTACCAGCTTGTCAGCGATCTGTTCCCAGGCGCGATTATCCAGTAGCAGGCCGCCGATAACAGCCTGTTCGGCCTCTACCGAGTGCGGTGGCACCCGCAGACTGCTGGTCTGCCCGTCTGGCATCGAATCGGAGGTTGGAAAAGCGGCTGTTTCTGACATATGTAAACCTGTTGATTGAACTTCGATTATAAAGATACCCGGCAGATTGGGGAAGGTATTTTTTTAAATATAAATCGATATTCTCTGCGGGTAAAAACTTCTGTTTTCGGCCAGAAGCGGACACTGGCTTTAAATCCCTTCTCCCTCTGGGAGAAGGTTAGGATGAGGGTGCGCTGTTTGATAGAAGCGGGGCGATACCCTCACCCCGGCCCTCTCCCAGAGGGAG
>DAOVJH010000124.1 GCA_030673345.1 Pseudomonadota bacterium | reverse complement strand
TTTACCCGATATTCAAAAGACATTAAACAGGCACAACCGTGTCGTGCTGCAGGCACCACCGGGCGCAGGAAAAACCACAGCAGTACCCATCGCATTACTCGATCAGCCATGGTTACAGGATAAACAGATCATCATGTTAGAACCAAGGCGGCTGGCAGCACGAAATGCAGCTGCACGCATGGCCTTTCTGCTCGGTGAAAAAGCCGGTAAAACCGTTGGCTACCAGATCCGTCAGGACAGCTGTTTTAGTGATAAGACAAAGATACTGGTCGTTACCGAAGGCATCCTGACACGTAAACTGCAAGCAGATCCTGAACTACAAGGTATCGCACTGGTTATCTTTGATGAATTTCATGAGCGTAACCTGCATGCCGATCTATCACTTGCCCTGTGTTTACAGAGTCAGCAGATAATACGGGAAGATCTAAAGATACTCGTGATGTCAGCGACGCTCAATACAGATGCTATTTCTAACTTATTATCTGACAGCAATAAAGTAAGTGCGCCGATAATACAAAGTGAAGGACGCAGTTTTCCCGTTGATATCCGCTATGTCGACAAAGCGATAAAACAGACAGAACGCCGCCAGCTCATCTCATCATTAGCAAAAATGGTAAGACACGTTATCGATAATCATCAGGGCAACTGCCTGGTTTTCCTTCCCGGTGTAAAAGAGATTAACCAGCTTGCAAGCGAGATAAAACAATACCTGAAAACCGCCTCGATAAAGAACATCCTGGTAGCACCGCTGCATGGCAGCCTGAATAAACAGCAACAGGATCAGGCCATCGCGGCACCCGTCGATGATATGAGAAAGATCGTATTAGCGACCAATATTGCAGAAACCAGTTTAACGATCGAAGGCATTAACTGTGTTATCGATTCAGGACTGGAACGTATATTACAGTACGCCCCCTCATCAGGTATGAACCGCCTGATAACACAATCCATCTCACAGGATTCTGCGATACAACGTAGCGGACGTGCCGGGCGTTTATCTGCAGGTGTCTGTTATCGACTATGGACCGAACAACAGCAGCAGCGCCTGCTCAAACATTCACTAGCCGAGATATCACACAGTGATCTATCGACCCTGGTATTAGAGTTAGCGAACTGGGGCGTCCTTCAAACAGATGAATTGCGGTGGCTGGACACACCACCAGACAGCGCGATCAAGCAGGCAAAAACGTTACTGCGGCAACTCGATGCCCTCGATGAAAAAGGAAATATCACACAGCATGGTCGTAACATGCTGCAGCTTGGCACACACCCCAGGCTCGCTCACATGATGTTAAGTGCGGCCGGACTGGAACAGCCTTACCTGGCCTGCCTTATCGCTGGTATTCTGACAGAGAAAGATCTATTTCTAGCAGGCACAGAGAAGAGCTACGACATCCATGACAGGCTCGATGCATTACGTGTAACAAGATCTGATAAAAATAAAAAACACCATGGCATTGATCTGCAACAGTGCAACAGGATCGTTCAAACCGCAGATGATTTTTTTAGACGGCTCAAACATTCTACAAAAGATTTACTTAAGAGTGATCAGGATAAAAACGTTAGTGATGACTTAACCGGTGTACTGCTGGCTTTCGCCTACCCTGATCGAATAGCAAAACAGCGCAATCAAAACAGACCTGATTACCTGCTAAGCAATGGAAAAGGCGCCAGCATTCCACCTTTTTTACAACACCACCTGTATGAATATCTCGTCATAGCAAACCTCGACGCCATGCCGGATAAAAATCAGCGCAGAGATTCCACTATCTATCTCGCTGCTGAGATCAGCAAACAGCAATTACAGGATTATTTTTCTGAAAGTATACGACAGACAGAAACCATCGAGTGGAATGAAACGCAACAACGGGTAGACGTAAAACAGCTAACGAGCTTAGGCAAGATAGCGCTACAGGAAAAGCTTATTACACCTAAAAATAAAGACCTCGTGCACCAGGGCCTCATCCAGGCGATCAAAAATGCGGGACTGCAATGTCTGAACTGGTCACCATTGGCCAGCAGTTTAAAACAGCGTGTACAGTTCATTAACGCAAACATCGAGAACAATTCGGCATCAAAAAAGCAGTTTATCGATGCGATGCTGCCGGATTTTTCAGATGAGAATCTACTAGACACTTTATCTGACTGGTTACAACCCTATCTGAAAAATGAAAACAGTCTCAAACAATGCCAGAAGCTGGATATACATATGCTGCTGATAAACCAGCTTAGCTGGCCACAGCAACAGCTAATCGAAAAACTGGCGCCAGAAAGCATCACAGTACCCAGTGGATCATCGATCAGAATTGATTATAGCGACCCGCAGATGCCGGTTCTGGCTGTCAGGCTGCAGGAAGTCTTTGGTCTGTATGAAACGCCCACCATATTAAGCGGACACTGCAAAATAATGATGCATCTGTTATCGCCTGCCCGCCGTCCCATGCAGGTCACACAAGATTTAAACAGTTTCTGGCAGACCACCTATCATGATGTCAAAAAAGAGCTTCGCGGTAAATACAAAAGACACTACTGGCCTGATGACCCGCTAACAGCACAGGCTACCAGTAAAACAAAGAAACAGATGAACCGTTAAGAAAACCTCCAGATATACAAGTAGATAACCTCTTTTCGCATCAATAATCCGTTGCAAACTCGACAATAAAAATATTTTATTGAACAGTAATTGACCAATAATATTTATGAAAAATTTTCGCAACTGTATTGATTCCAAATTATGAATCCTTATACTTTATAGACCTGTCACTGTACACGGTTGCTGCCGTTGGATGCACCAGGCGATCGCGATACCAGGGAGTGGAGGACAAGAAGTGTTCCAGTCGTGCAGTTGGTTAAGGTATATAAAATACACTCTTCGGGTACTCAGGGTTCCCCTGTCCACCTTCTCTACACTCTTGTACTTATCACCATATGCTCTAGCCGATTTCCTGGAACAGGTTGATGTAAATGAGAAGGACGGCGTCTATCACATTCGTATCAGCGCGCAGATAAAAGCATCAGAGGAGCATGTCAGACATGTACTCACTGATTACGACCACATTTACCGCCTCAGTGACTCTGTCATCGAAAGTGAAGTACTTAAATCACCTGTTGATGGACATGTGCAGGTCCGTTCTCTGGTACTTTGCTGTACCCCAATATTTTGCAGGGACGTCATACGCGTCGATGATATCAGCACACTCGAATCAGGAGATTTACAGGCCGTGATCATGCCAAAAAAGAGTGATTTTCGTTCAGGCAAAGCAGTATGGAAAATGACCGCAGACGGGCAGAATACACAACTGTCTTACATAGCGACTATTGAGCCCGACTTTTTTATCCCGCCGTTGCTGGGAACAAGGATGGTCATCAACAATATGCGCAATCAGTTTAAAGAGACATTTTATCGAATCGAACGCATCGCACGCATTAACGAAGCAAGGGATTGGGATAATGACTTCAAAGTAATTAAAACCGTTCGCCGGAGCGAAGACCAGCCCTGTAATAAAGGATTAGTTTCAAGCCTGCAATGATGCGATATACAAGCACCCTGTTAATACTCATTTCCTTTTTGCCGGCCTGCGCAAATCAACAGGTGAGCTACAAACGCGACATCACCCCTATTCTCGACAAAAGATGCAATGGTTGCCACATAGCACCACAGGGTTACGGTTACCTGGTAACGGGACTGGAGATGGATTCCTATGATTCATTAATGCAGGGGACGATTTATGGGCCAGTGATTTTAGCCGGTGATAGCCGCAGAAGCATCTTCAATAAACTCACTGAAGGCCGTGCCGGCAAAATGCAGCAGAAGTTGCATGGTGAGGAGGCAATAAGCAACGAAGAAATCGAAGCATTAAAAATCTGGGTTGATCAGGGTGCGTTGAACAATTGAGCCTCAATCACTGAGAACATGGCCTAATCATTGGCGATCAAACGAATCTTTTCTCCATTAAATTCGACCACATCACCAGCGACTATCTTTTTACGCTTACGCGTTTCGACTTCACCGTTAACCATTACATCACCCGATTCGATCGCCAGCTTTGCCACGCCACCGCTTGGCACCATGCCTTCAAATTTTAAAATCTTATGCAGCTCAACAGGTTGTATTTTTAAAATAACTTCACGCATGATCACCTTGCCTCTTCCGCTTCTTCTTCCTGCTGTAATTTCCATAGATGTGCATACAGTCCTCTTTTTTCTAATAGTTGCTGATGCGTCCCCTGCTCGACGACCTTGCCTTTATCCAGCACGATGATATTGTCTGCATCGATAATGGTCGAAAGGCGGTGCGCTATTACCAGTGTCGTATGTTTTTCTGCAACTTCTTTTAAAGACTCGAGGATCAATTGTTCCGAATGTGAATCCAGTGAAGATGTTGCTTCGTCAAAGACCAGTATACGTGGATTTTTTAGTATGACACGCGCTATAGCAATGCGCTGTTTTTCACCGCCCGATAATTTCAAACCACGCTCACCGACAACGGTCTGATAACCATCAGGCAGACTGATAATAAAGTCGTGGATATTAGCGTGTTTTGCGGCCTGCTGAATCTCTTCATCGGTCGCATCAAGTTTTGCATAGCGGATATTGTGATCGATGGTGTAATTGAACAGTACCGTATCCTGTGGCACGATGCCGATATTATCACGAAGACTGGCCTGTGATACCGCGTTGATATTCTGGCCGTCAATAGAAATACTGCCAGAGTCAACATCATAAAAACGAAACAGTAAACGTGCCAGTGTTGACTTACCCGCACCAGATGGTCCCACGACCGCTACTTTATGACCGTGTGGGATATCAAAACTTACTTTGTCTAGTATCTTTCTATCTTTGTTGTAATCAAAACTGACATCGTCAAAACGGATAACGGCGTCTGTTACTTTTAACGCTTCGGCATTTTCGACATCTTTCACTTCGACTTTTGTATCGAGCAGTTTAAGCATCATATCCATATCGGCAAGCGAGTATTTTAAAGCCCGATAGATAATACCCAGGAAGTTTAGCGGAATGAACAGTTGCAGCATCATGGCGTTGACCAGCACCAGGTCACCTAATGTCATTGTGCGTTCGACAACTCCCTGCGCGGCAAAGATCATCATCAATGTGACACCGATCGCGATCACTGCACCCTGCCCGAAGTTGAGCAAAGACATCGATGTCTGGCTTTTTACTGCGGCCCCTTCCCACTTATCCAGCGTGTCATCATATTGCTTTAACTCATACGCTTCATTGGTGAAGTATTTGACCGTCTCATAATTCAGCATACCATCGACCGCATAGCTATTAGCAGT